>PMYF01000641.1 GCA_003171295.1 Acidobacteriota bacterium
AGCCCTGCAAAGTGCAGAGAAAGCCGATCCCAGGGTCGTGTCCATGCCAAAAATCTCGATCAGATTGGAATCATTGACCTTACCGGTAGGGATTGCTATTGTTCCGACCCTATGTTCACATCCCTACTTTCCTCGTTGTTCAGCACCCGAGCTTGGTTCCGAACTCGAGCAGCGCTGCAAATTGAGATTCTGGCTCTCCGCCACCAGCTAACAGTCCGCAAGAGGTCTCAGCATGGCCGTCTTCGTTTGCACTCCGCAGACCGACTGCTTTGGGTTTGGCTTTCCCGCTTCTGGTCCCACTGGCGCTCGGCATTGCTCATAGTGAAGCCCGAAACGGTGATTGCTTGGCACCGAAAAGGATTCCGGATTTATTGGACATGGAAAAGCCGCCATGCCGCATCTGGGCGTCCGACAGTTGCCCGGGAGATCCGTGGCCTGATCCACAAGATGAGCTTGGCGAATCCGCTCTGGGGAGCACCGCGCATCCATGGCGAGCTCCTGAAGATTGGGATTCAACTATCTCAAGCCACCGTGGCCAAGTACATGGAGCGTCACCGAAAACCACCTTCCCAGACGTGGCGTACGTTCCTCGACAGTCACCTGAAGCAACTGGTCTCCACGGATTTCTTCGTGGTGCCAACGGTGAACTTTCGTATCCTCTTTGTTTTTGTGGTTTTGGCCCATCATCGGCGCCGCGTGATTCATTTCAACGTCACCGCTCATCCCACCTCGGAATGGACGGCCCAGCAGATGGCCGAGGCCCTCCCTTGGGACACGGCCCCCACGCTACCTGCTCCATGATCGCGACAGCATCTATGGCGACGTCTTCCGGCAAAGGGTCCGAGGCATGGCGATTCGCGAAGTCCTGACGGCCCCGAGATCGCCATAGCAGAATCCCTACGTGGAGCGCCTGATCGGATCTCTCCGACGAGAATATCTGAACCACCTGATCGTGTTCAACGAATCGTCTCTGCGACACACGCTCAAATTGTACTTCGATTATTACCACGGGGCGCGCACGCACTTGTCGCTGGAGAAAGATGCACCGGAGACCAGACCGGTTCATCCGCCGGAGCTGGGGTCGGTCGTTGAACTGCCGGAGGTCGGCGGACTGCATCACCGTTACGAACGGCGGGCGGCTTGAAGGATCGTTCTCGGACTGAAGAAGGGTGTTTTCCGACCTCGGTCGACCGAGGTCCGCGAAGATTCCGGCCCCTGAGAACGGGACCTTCCCCGAGCTTCCGCCGCCATGAAATCTGTAGCCCGCACCTGCTCAGCAACTCCCTCGACTCTTTGATGCCCCTGTGAATTGGCCGCTCTTTGTGGTCGATCGAGTTTTTGGCAGGGACAGCGAAGGAAGTCACTCGTCACGGGCGGTGGATGAGAGTCGAGCACGCCAGGTTCGCCGATGATCTGATGGTCCTGGTCGACGCGCATCCACGGCAGGTATGGCTTCGGAAGGCAGTAGAAAGGCGGCTGCGGGAGGAGTTGGCCAAGCTGCAGGTCGAGGTGAACGAGGAGAAGAGCCGGAGGATGGATCTTCAGCAAGGAGAGAGTTTCGGATTTCTGGGCTTTGAGTTCCGTCGCATCCGCAGTCGGCGGGGACGATGGATGCCGCTGTATACGCCGCGCGGCAAGAAGCGCACGGCATTGCTGCGCAAGCTCAAGCTGATTTTCCGAAGCTATCGCTCTCAGCCCATACGGAAGTTGATCGAACAGATCAATCCCATTCTGCGCGGCTGGGTGAATTACTTTGCGGTCGGCCACTCCAGCCGGTGCTTCTCGCATATCCGAGACTGGGTAGAGAAGAAGATTCGGTACCACTTGGCGAGGGCCAGACAACGCCAAGGCTTCGGATGGAAGCGGTGGCGCAAGGAGTGGCTGCATGGCACGCTCGGGCTCTTCCACGAGTACCGCGTAGTCTATCAGCCGCCCTCCTGGGCAGCCGCCCCGACCCGATCGGCCCCATAACCCTTGTTGTGAAGCGTGCAGGAACGCGTAGTGCGGGAAATCCGCACGCTACGTGTGATGTGGCGGGGGCTGGAAACGGGGCTCTGGAGGCATTTCGGAGCTACTGCGCCAGTCCCCGACCCTACCAGGTCAACCACGCGGACGATTGCGTGATCCTGAGCAGCCAGAGGGCGGCGCAGGCATTGGAATGGAAGCGGCAGGTGATGAATCAGCTGGGGCTAAGGCTGCGGCCCCGCATGTCATTATGGGCAGTAGGGCTGGTCGCAGGCTGACTTGCCCTCGGGCGGGAGGATCCGTATCGTTCCAAGCCTGTAGCGGCCGAGTGCATCTCGTCCGTCGATTGCCAGCTTGATGCGTGGATTGCCGGCAAAGTCCACGAGTGCGATACGGACGTCATATACCCCCGGCGCCAATTTCTTCGGTGGGTGAAAGACGCTCGTCAAAGAATATGTTTCGCCTTGCGTCCATGAGGTCTCGTTGAACGTCGTATCCAAATCGCTGAACTTCTCGTTCCCCTGATTATCCGTAAGATAGAGCTTCAAGGGATGGGCTACGTACAGTCGGCCAACGCTGCGGTTGACCCAGCTTTGGTCGAACAGGAGCAAGTCGCCCGCGGGAAGTTCTTCGCTCCAGGCTGCGTGGCTAAGCACCAGCCGGTAACCAAGGGCGCCACTCTGGAGTCCATTCTCCAGGAAAGCCCGGTCCTCGTGTATCGCGCGTTTGTAAGTCGCCGGCAGAAAGTAGAAGTGGGCATAGTTCGAATGGTATTCCAGCATCACCTTGAGGTTTTCAGCCAGCGTCCCGTGCGTGAGCTGGTCCTTCATGTCGTCATAATTCCAGTTACCTTCTGCGATAAGTGGTGCTTGACGCCAGTAAGCCGCCATAAAATCGCGGTCGAAGAAGCGGAGCCGGTCGATGAATCCAGTACGAATGAATGCGAAGTTACGCTCAAGCCCAACATCGAGAGCCTTGCAGTACACAAGGTCGTGCAGGCTTTTGATTTGGAAGACACTTGGTGATTCAAGGTTCCACTCGGGATTATAGGGGAGGAGAAGCTGACTGTCGTGAAGGGTATCCGAATAGACGTCGATGATCTTCGTAAGGAGGTCGTGCTCTGCCTTTGCACTCGGCCAAGGATAATGTGAGAACCAAGTACCCCAGTCCGCCCAGTGACCGTAACCCATTACTTGCACCATGATGATCGGCGAGCCCGGCCTGTCGTAGCGCGCGGCGAAAGATTCGAGTAGTTTGTGGAGCAAGGGAAGATAGATCTCTTGGTAGCTGGGATGGAGATAATCCAACTCACGGACGGTGGTTCCACCGTTTCCCGGGTATTCGCGATAATGGACGCCCTTGCTCCAGATCCAGTCCGGCAGCACCTTTCTTCCGGGACGGCCTGCCCAGCCGGGGTTGTCTGTCACCCATGGCCGGAGCATGATTTGCTTGGCGCGACTGCCCCAGTATTGTACGACTCGATCGAAATCCTCCCATTGGTATTGACCTTCCTGCGGTTCAAGGCTGGCCCAGTCCCAGTCAAGCAGCACCCAACTGCACAACGGGGCGTCGTCACCAAAGCCGGTGGTGACTTCCTGGACAGTGTACTGTTTCTCGTCGTTGCCAAACCCGTAAGAACCGGCCCATATCCCCCAGCCCATATAGGGGTTATTGATGGGCTCATGGATTTCCTTGGGGAAAACAGCCGCTTCACGGCCGCCAAGTGGAGCTGATAGCGAGTAAAAGCTTGCCGCCGAAAAGAGGAATATGGAAACTGGCAGAGCCCCGAGGAGCTTTGTTAGCGCTGAGTCTTTCATCCCACGCACTCCATTTGTCAAAGGCGCCGGCGCTGGGTCGATTGTGTATCAGGCGTCCGGGTGTTCTTGCGCCCTCGAATGAACCCTCGGAGAGATTAATGCAGGCAGTGGCTAACCTTTCTCAAGAACCATCCTGATGCGATTGCAGCGATGGATTTCTTTACTGTCCCGACGGCAACCCTACCCCCCGGGGAATCCTCGCCCGAAATATAGAATTATGATCGTTCGTTCTAAAGGGCGCTCCGGCCGCGTAAAGCATCAGGGACAAGGATCGGTCACACACCCGGCGGGGCCGTTATAAGGCTCAATCTGGATCTCTCCCACCTTATACCGGCCTTGTGGGTCAACTCCCTCGATCCCCAATTGGATCTCCGGATTCCCCGTGCTTGCCTCCGCCAGCGCGATCCGCACGTCGTACGTCCCCGGGGCAAGTTCCTTGGGCAGGTGAAAGACACTGATCAGTGGATAATCTTTCCCCTGTATCCAACTGGTCTCGTCGAAGCTTGTGTCGACCTCGCTGAACTTCTCGGCTCCCTGCGGGTCGGTCAAATACAGCTTCAGCGGATGCCTCACATACAGGCGGCCTACGTTACGGTTCACCCAGTTCTGCTTCAACACCAGCAAGTCCCCGGCGGGCACGGATGCCCGCCAACTCAGCGAGAGCGGCACCATGCGATAGCCCAGACCTCCGGGTTCCAGCCCGCGCTGGATTACGTCCGCCTGTTCGCGCATGGCTCGCTTATAGACGGGCGACCCGAAATAGAAATGGGTGAAGTTGGCATGCCACGTTAAGGCCACATCGAGATTCTCAGCGAACGTGCCGTGCACGTTTTGATTGACAAGATCGTCATAGTTCCAATTCCCTTCAGCGATGATGGGGTCTTGGCGCCAGTATTCTTCCATGATGTCCCGGTCCCAGTGTCCCAGCCCATCAATGAAACCCGTCCAGATCAGCCCAAAGTGATGGGCCAGCGCTACATCCAACGCCTTGTTGTACAAATGATCTTGCATGGTCCGGAACTCGGAGGGGTTCCAATCCCAATCCCCCATCTGCATCAACTGGATGTGCTTAAAGGTCCGGATGTAAATCTGCGTGATACCGGCGAGGATCGCGTGCTTCACCTCAACGCTGGGGAATTTGTAGTGCGAATACCATGTAGCCCAGTCGGCCCACTGCCCGTAACCCATGACCTGCAAGAACACAACCGGGGTGCCGGACTTGTCATACCTCTCGGCGAACGCTTCCAGCAACTTTCGCAGTTCCGGTAGATAGATACTCTTGAAAGAGGCATCGGCATATAAGGGCTCGCGCTGTACCACGCTGCCATTTCCCTTGTATTCGTCGTGGCGCAACCCCTTTGCCCAAATCCAATCGGGCAGCACAGGCGCCCCCGGATGCCCGTTCCAACCGGCATCGTCGGTCACCCAGAAGCGAACCACAAACTGCTTGTGCCGTACTTTCCAATAGTCGACAACGGCGTCGAAATCCTTCCAATTGAATTGGCCTTCTTTGGGCTCAAGGCTCGCCCAATCCCAATCTACGAGAACCCAGTTAAACAGAGGAGCATCATCCCCAAACCCCGTCGTGTTATCCGCCACCGTGAATGGCTTCTCGTTGTATCCATACTGACGCGGGCCGGCCCAAATTCCCCACCCCATATAAGGATTAGGCAAGGGTGTTTGGATCTCGGGGGGAACAACAATGGTCAAAGCAGGTCGATCGGAGCCCGCGCGCAATGCGGGACCGGCCAGGATCATGAAAAGTGCCAGCGATGCAACCCACTTGCCTGCCTTGCTCAAAACAATTCCTTGTGGCATGGCTCTCTCCTCCGTGCAGACTTGGTTTGCCCTTTCCCGGCTACGGGCAGAAACCCTTTTCGCACCCCGCCGGACCATTGTAGGGCTCAATCTGAATCTCCCCCACCTTGTACCGGCCTTGCGGATCATCCCCTTCGATCCCCAAGTGGATCTCCGGATTTCCCGTGCTCTGCTCCACCAGCGCGATCCGCACGTCATAGGCCCCCGGGGCCAGTTCCTTGGGCAGGTGAAAGACGCTGATCAGCGGATACTCCTTCCCCCGCACCCACATCGTCTCATCGAAGCTCGTGTCTACCTCGCTGAACTTCTCGTTTCCACGGGTGTCCGTCAGATACAACTTCAGCGGATGCCGCACGTAGAGGCGGCCCACGTTGCGATTTACCCAGTTCTGATTGAACACCAGCAAATCTCCCGCGGGAAGGGAACGTTGCCAGCTCAGGGAAAGCGGTACCAGGCGATAGCCCAGACCTCCCGGCTCCAGGCCGCGCCGGATCACGTCCGGCTGCTCGCGCATCGTTCGATTGTAAGTTTTCGACTCAAAATAGAAGTGAGTGAAATTCGAGTGGAATTCCAGCGCCACATCGAGGTTCTCGGCGAAGGTGCCGTGAATCTTCTCGTCCACCACCTCGTCGTAATTCCAATTGCCCTCGGCAATGATGGGATCCTGGCGCCAGTATTCTTCCATGATGTCCCGGTCCCAGTGCCCCAGTCCATCGATGAAACCTGTCCAGATCAGCCCGAAGTGATGCGCCACCGCCACGTCCAGCGCCTTGTTATACAAGTGGTCCTGTAGGGTCTGGAACTCGGCCGCGTTCCAATCCCAATCCCCCATCTCCATAAGTTGGATGTGCTTGAACGTCCGGATATGGACCTGCATGATTTCAGCCAGAAGCTGGTGCTTGGCTGCGACGCTGGGGAACTTGAAGTGTGAGTACCAAGTGGCCCAGTCCGCCCAGTGTCCGTAGCCCATGACCTGCAAAAGGATGACCGGTGTTCCCGGCTTGTCGTACTTCTCCGCAAAGGCTTTGAGGAGTCCCTCCAGCGCCGGCAGGTAAATGTTCTTGAACGAAGGATCGTTATAGTCCAGCTCACGAACCATCTTTCCCGCGTTGCCTTTGTACTGGTCGTAACGCATGCCCTTCGCCCAGATCCAGTCGGGTAGCACAGGTCCGCCGGGTTGACCGTTCCATCCTGGGTCATCCGTCACCCAAAACCGCACCACGAACTGTTTGTGGCGAACCTTCCAGTAGTCCAGGACGGTGTCAAAATCCTTCCAATTAAATTGGCCTTCCTTCGGCTCAAGATCTGCCCAGTGCCAGTCCACCAAAGCCCAACTGAACAACGGCGCGTCGTCCGCAAATCCGGTGGTGTCATACGCTACCGAGAAGGGCCTCGTGCTGAAACCCATCTGGCGCGGAGCCACCCAGATTCCCCAACCCATGTAGGGATCGGCCAGAGGAGTCTGGATCTCTGAAGGAACAACCTTGGTAATCTGCGGTTGGTCGGCGCCCCGCGTCAGCAAACCAGTCAGAAATACGAGCAGTAATACCAGTGCAGCCGACGTCCCTGCTTTCCTCAAAATATTCTCGCGTCGCATGCAATTCCTCCTCTGTGCAGGGTTCCTTCGACCCGTCGCAAACTACTACCGTAATAGCGCACAGGTCTGTCATACCTATCATACCGCATGCAATACGCGCAAGACCTTTTCCATTGGAAACGGACTGCGGCAAGTCTCATTAGGCAGGAGGGTTGGCGGACAGGAGGCAACGTGCGGATCGGCACCTCCAAAGCCACTTAGCGGCTGAGCTTGTACAGAAAAACCTGCAGGTCCTGATCGCGTCGGCTTCGTTCCGATTCCTCCTGCGCCAAGCGCTGGTGGATTTGGAACTCCATTTGAGCGTTGGTCGAGTCACCGAGATGGCGGTAGGTCCGCGCAAGGCGATAATGAGCTTCTGACATACTCGGCTGCAGTTTTATCGCCTTCCGGTATTCCTCGGCAGCGTCGCGCCACCGCGTGAGCGTCGAGTAAAGGTTGCCAAGCTGGTAGTGTGCTTCAGCATAGCCCGGGTCGAGTTCGATACTCTTCCTGAGCAACGGTCCGGCCTTCTCGATGTCTTCCGCACGTCCTGTGGTCTCCGCGTGCTGGCAGGCAAGTTGTCCAAGGAAGTAATATGGCCACGATTGCCCAGGATGGCGTTCCGCATAAGCGGCAACCAGGGCCTGAATCTCATCTATCCGGTCTCCCGTTACCCCGGCAGCCTGCGCCAGGCAGTATAGCGGCAGCTCAGCATCCGGAAATCTTCTGGCGGCCTCGAAGAAAGTGTCGACCGACTCCTTGTAAAGCCCGCGACCGAAGTACGAGACTCCTTGAATCAGACGCAACCGCAGCGAATCTGGAAAATCTCTTACAGCTTGTTCCGAGGCCACCGATGCCACGTCAAAGCTGCGGTGTTTGAGAAGCTCGAAGGCGAAATCAAAACGGTAGGATTCGTTCGCCGGTTCAAGATCGATCGCTAGTTGCAAAGCTCTTGCTGCTTCCACATACTGCCGGTCATCCTCATAGACTTGCCCGAGCAAGTTCTCAATTTCGCCGCTGTCGCTCTGTTTCTGCGACGATTCCAGTATTCCCAAGGCATGCCCAGGGTCTCCGGACTTGTAGTAGGCGAGCCCGAGGTTGTACTGAACATCAGTGGAGTTCGGCTCCCGGGCGCGCGCCTTCTGCAGGGTTTCGATTGCTCCCGCGAAATCGCCCCCCTCAGCCTGAATCGCTCCAAGCACGGCGTACGGGTCTACAGATGGTGGCGCCAAGGCAGCGATCTTAGCCACCGTTGTGCGCGCTTCCGTAAACTCCCGGGATGTCAACTGGGCCTTGAGAAGATCCATTAGAACCGAGGGCTGGCGCGGAGCCAGGTCGGCGGCAGTCTGGAGTTGCCGAAGGGCCTCGGTTTGGTTGCCTTGTGCCATGAGCACCAGGCCGAAATTCTCGTGAGCGGTGGCATCGTCGGGATCGAGATGAATGGCGCTATCAAACTCATGCGCGGCCATAGCCAGGTCACCCCGGCGCGCGTAGTGCTTGCCGAGATTGATATGGGCGGCGGCGAGGTCAGGTTGCAAGCGCAAGGCTTCCTTAAATTCCTGTTCCGCTTTGTCAGGCTGGTTCTGCTCATCGAGGACGATCCCAAGCAGCATGTGGGCACGCGCATCGTGAGGTTCCGCTTGCAAATACTTGTCGAGCTCCTGTTTAGCCACGCGGAGATTGTGTTCCGAGATAGCCTTTTCGATTCTTGAGTAGTCCAGGGTGGCGCCTGGCAGTAACCCAGACGCAAGAAATAGGAGGGCTGCGGCGCGGAAGAATGGTGTCCCGAATGCACGTGAGCAGGTCAACGAGTACCCTCCATGAGGTAGCATGAGGGACTACGTAGATCGGCCAGGCAGGGGGTGCGCGTCGCCGAGCCGGGAAAGCTCACATCGAGAGCAATATCACGGCAACGAGCGAGCATCCCACCCCAATCCCTTGCAGCAACGTAACGGATTCGTGCAAGATCAGCGGCGCCAGAATGACAACGATCAAAGGATAGAGTGCCGTGAACGGAGCAACAATCGAAGCCTTACCACCGCTTTTCATGGCTGCAAAAAGGCCCCAGGCGCCCAAATTGTTGAGAAGACCACCAATCAGACCGTATGCTAGTCCACGAGTGGAGTAGTGAAAGAGAGCATTGCCAGGATAGACAAAAGGTTCGAACAACAAGAATCCGACGATCAACAAAACGAGCGTGGATTCAGCCGAAATCCGGTTCGTTGCCAGTTTTTGAAAGATTCCGACAACTCCCCATGAAATCAGCAAAATCGCAGCGTACCCAAACCAAGGTGGAAGATGCATAATTTATCTCACAGTAGCCCTAAAGGGAAAAAATAACGAATGCCGCTGACGCAAAGATCAATCCAACTACCTGGACCCAGGTCAGCCGTTCCCGCAGAAACAGGACAGCGAGTACAACGGTGACCATGGGGTACAAGGATGTAGCGGCGGTGACCACCGCAGTGTTACTGCCGGTGCGGTACGCCGCGAACAACGCCAGCGTGCCCGTAGCGGAAAGCAGCCCCACGAGGAGGCCATAACCGATCCCTGCAGCATCTTTTTCGATCTTGAAGCGTCGCGCGGCAAGAACCGCCAAAGCCACAGGAACTCCCCCCAGTGTGAAGAGGAATTGCATACCGGAGGCCGATATCTCCCTCGATCCCAGCTTGGCAAGAATGGCAAACGGGCCCCAGCACGCCAGGCAAAACACTGAATACCAGAACCACTTAGCCTTCAGTGTATTCTGCAATGACATAAGCTAGTCTCCTCGAACCAACCCACTCCAAGCATGGTCATCCCTGTCATACCAGATTGGGAGATTGCGACAGGTTGACGGACCAATGCAAGCAAAAATTTTCAGTGGGCCCGTCAAAGTCGCGGGGGTCGCACGCCTCCAGGGCCATATATGCATCACCCACGAAGAAACCCCTCACCCGTCCCGACGTTGCGGGACACCCTCTCCCCAAGGGAGAGGGATAGAGATCAAAATAACAGCTCTCTCCCAAGGGAGAGGGTGCCCGACGGAGGAGGGCCGTGTTGAACCGCAGCATTCAAACAGCACCAACTTCCAATTCTGAGTTTGTGGTGCGAGTGGTGATATACTGACGCGCAGGTGGGCGTGCGGCTTTTGTGGCCTGCGTGGCGGGATTAGCGCGAGGGCCGTTTCGAGATGCGAGGTGTGGATGTCTGATAATGACAAACGTCATGATCTCTCCCGTAATACACTGACCGAACAGTCTATACAGCATATGATGCGCTGGTTAAAGGATGGGACTTTTGGGCCAGGAAGCAAGTTGCCCTCCCAGAATGAGTTGGTTGAGGAGCTCGGAGTCAGCCGAACTGGCGTGCGCGAGGCTTTGCAGGTACTGGCCGCCCTGAATCTGATCGAGATTTACCCGGGCTTGGGCTGCTTCGTCAGAAAGGTCTCCCCGGAGGATATCATCAATGCAGACGTTCTGGCGATTCTGCTCGAGAAGGAGGCCATCCTTCAGGTCATTGAAAGCCGCAAGATCCTGGAAGTCGGCACTGCGGCCCTCGCTGCCGCGCAGGCTACAGAACACGACTTCTGGCTCATGGAGGATGCCCTAAACGCCATCGAGTGCGCCATCAGGCGAGGCGCCAGCGTGGCATACATCGCGCCGAAATTCCATATTGCTGTGGCTAAGGCCACTCACAACGCCGTCTTGGCAAAACTGGTCGTGTCCTTTAACGGCCTGATGTCTAAAGCCGGAGAACTGGTCGAGGCCAGCGCGGCCGACCTTGCGGCTTTCAAGAATCACGAACTCGCCTCCCACCGTCATCTTTACGAGGTCATTCGATCCGGAAATCCCGCAAACGCTCGTGAAGCTATGGCTTCGCACATCGAAGCCTCTCAAGCCCTGATTGTCGAAGCGTTCCGCGTCGCGGAGGGCGCAGCGCCGATCTCTCAAGCGAAACCGCAGGTTCGCTCGGGTAAGCATGCGCATGCGACCCCTCCCGTCAGCACCGGCCTCGAGGGGTCCCTTCCATCCGAGTAACGGGGGGGTTAGGTTTGATGGCCTGACCGCCCGCGCCCATTGGCCACGTTGCCAGTTTCCTGTGCAAAGCCACCTTTAGATCTAGCCGAAGGTGTTTTTGTCATTGACACAGGGATACTGGTATGATAGGTATGTCCCCCGTCGGACGTCAGCCGCCC
This sequence comes from Acidobacteriota bacterium, assembly GCA_003171295.1. Classification (GTDB taxonomy): domain Bacteria; phylum Acidobacteriota; class Terriglobia; order UBA7540; family UBA7540; genus Bog-366. The sequence goes on from PMYF01000641.1 coordinate 11,354, forward strand.
CATGTAACCCCATGAGTTGGAGACCATCCGACAGTCACTGACGCTAGGAGGTTGTCATGCCTTTGCTGAACCGCGTGTTCTCTCTCTTGGTCCTGCTTGTGTTGTTCGCCGCGCTGCCGGGCTTTGCCCAGCAGAATACGGGATCTATTTACGGGAGCGTCATAGATCCCACGGGCGCAGCCGTGCCCGGTGCTCAAGTCACCTTGCAGAGTCTGGACACCGGGTACAATCGCCGAGTGGCGACCGGGGGCGCCGGAGACTATTTCGCCACGCCGCTACCTGTCGGGATCTACGATGTAACCGTTACGAAGGCAGGGTTTCAAAGTCAGGTCCAAACGAGTTTGACACTCCAGCTTCAGCAGAGATTGGAAGTTGATTTCACGCTCCAGTTGGGAAAGTCAACCCAAATCGTCGAGGTGACAGGTGTCGCCAATCTCTTACAGGTCAATGATGCCTCGATTGGCGAGGTGGTGACGAACCAGCAAATAAACGAACTTCCGCTGAATGGCCGTAATATCTATCAGCTCGTAGCCCTTACACCGGGCGTCACCACGGCTCCCGACGCCATGCCCATTATTGGCGGTCAAATCGGGCAACAGCAAGTCTATGTGCTGGACGGCCTGAACAATATCAATTATCAGGGCTCCATGAATTCTGGTGGAATGTGGAACATTGCGCCTGCTCCTGATGCGATACAGGAGTTCAAGGTTCAGACCAACAATTACTCAGCGGAGTTTGGCACAGGCCAAGGCGTGATTAACGTGGTCACCAAGGGCGGTACGAACCAAATCCACGGTAGTCTGTATGAATTTCTTCGCAACGAGGTATTTGACGGGCGTGACTTCTTCTCGCCTAGCAAGCCTCGCTACAATCAGAACCAGTTCGGGGGCAGCCTTGGAGGCCCTATTGTGATCCCGCATGTCTTTGATGGTCATAAGCGGACGTTTTTTTTCCTTGATTACGAAGGCTTCCGTACGCGCCAGGGAACTACGCAAAATGTAGTTTTGCCGAGCCTCGCGGAGCGCGGCGGGAATTTTTCTGACCTGCTAACGGGGCAGACCTTCACGGATCCTTGCACGGGAGCTGTCTATGACCTGGGCCAGATTTTCGACCCCAATACGACGCACGCCGCAACATGTCTCAATGGCAGCACAGGATTTGCGCGTATACCAGTTCCAGGCAACGTATTGAGTTCTTCACAGATCGTGGCGCCGGCCACCAACACCTTGGCGTTGGTTCCCCTACCTAACTCCCCCGGTAGTCGCTATATTTGGAATCCTTCGCTCCGCAACGATTTCAACCAGCTCGATATCAACCTTGACCATCAGTGGGGTAGCCACGATCATATTGCCGGCCGCTACTCTTTCCGAGACGTTCCTCCTGGGGGAATCCCGGATTTTCCAGGGCCCGCCGGGCAGGGAACTCAGTCACTGGACCGCCAGCAACGCATAAGCTTTGAGGATACGCACATCATTTCGCCGACGGTGGTCAATGAGTTCCATGTAGGATATATCCGAAACGCCGACCAGAGTCGATTGATTGATACAACACTCAACCCGTCTTCTCTGGGTTTTCAGAATGTGCCGTACATACCTGGAATCGTCGGCGGTCCCCCCGAAATTAGCATCACCGGGGTAGCCGGCATCGGCGCGGCAGGTTTTACTCCGACCCTAACCACCGCCCGCAATCAGATGCTGTACGATACCTTGAGCTTCGTTCGTGGAAAACACAGTTTTAAGATAGGCGGTGATGTATATAGTTGGTGGACAACGCAGTTTGAGTCCACGGCTGCGGCCGCTGAATATGGGTTCACGGGTATCCTCACCGCCGATCTCAACGCTCCTTCTTCGATCAGCGGTGCGGCAGCAGTAGGCTCACCCTTGGCGCAGTTCATGTTCGGGATTCCGAACTCCGCAGTGCTAAGCAATACCATTCTCTCTGATGATGGCCGTAAGGCTGGAGCGCTGTTTGTTCAGGACGACTGGAAGGCTACCGGAAAGCTAACGGTCAACCTGGGACTTCGGTGGGATTTTGGTAATTCCGACCACGAGCGGTTCAACCGGGTTACGAATATTGATTTTAGCAACGGCGATTATGTGATGCCCGCCTCCCGGGAGAACATGGCGCCTCAACTGCCTGCGGGCTTCCCGGTGGAATGGTCGAAAAGCAATAGCTTGTTTAACGCGGACAATTGGAACGTGGGTCCGCGGGTCGGGTTGGCTTATCGTTTGACGCCGAAGACCGTGATTCGCTCGGGCTTCGGCCTGTTTTACATGAACTTGGATCAAGCAACATATACGATTGACTTGCCTCTGAATCCACCTTGGGAATCGGACGTTGCCCTCTTTGCCCCCCCGACTGGGCCTATTGACCCGATAACCGGTAACGTTGTGGTGCCCGTCACTAGTATGGTAACAGGATTCCCCGCCGATACGTTCACCAATCCGAACCTCGTATCCCAGTCTCTTTTGTTCCCCGTAACATCCAAACCTAGCACCCCCTACACCGTGAACTGGAACTTTACTATCCAACGTGAATTTACCCCTAATCTAACGTTGGAGGCGGCATACTCCGCAACCCATGGCAACCATTTATGGGTGGGGGTAGATGCGAATCAACCTTATCCAACCGCCAATCCCAACAGTTCGATTCAGTCCCGAAGACCTTTTCCCAACCTGGGCAGCGCCGCCTACAGTCAGACAGAAGCTGTGTCGAATTACAATGCGCTCGAAGTCAAAATTGAAAAGCGGTACTCCCACGGCCTCACGTTCATGGGGGGCTACACGTGGTCTCATGCCCTTGACAACGCTCCGCAAGCGACAGCCCTGGCGAACACGGGCTCAGGAGGCAACGATGACGTTCGCAATGCACGAAACTTGAGACAAGAATACGGCAACGCAGGTTTCAACACCACGCATCGGTTTGTGATGAGTTGGCTCTACGCCCTGCCCTTCGGCCATGGGCGAGCTTTCGGGGCCAACTGGCACGGAGCGTTGGAGCGGGCGGCAGGGGGTTGGGAAATTGGCGGTATCGCAACCCTACAATCCGGTTTCTGGTTTACCCCTGGAACTTATGTCGACCCGGCCAATGCGCCTGCGTACTTCGATCCGGCCAGGCCTAACGAAGTTGGCAATCCCAAAGACTTTTCGTACGGAAAGAGCATTCAGGCTGCTCACGGTTGCCCAACCGGGCGCCAGTCGATCCAGTGCTTCTTCAATCCCGCAGCCTTCACCTATGCAGATCCAGGCGCGTTTGGAAATGCCGGCCGGAATATCGTGGAAGGACCGGGATTCACGGGTTTCGACTTCACGGTTCATAAAGATTTTGCTTTCGATGAGGGAAAAAAGAGATTCGAGTTCCGTGCCGAGGTCTTCAACATCCTGAACACTCCTAACTTTCGAGTTCCGGATAATGAGTATGAAGATCCAAGCTTCGGGGCACTCCTGAGCACCGACCACAATCCGCGCGAGATTCAGTTCTCGCTTGATTTCAAGTTTTAAGGTGTCACCCAAGTCTCGCTGGGGATGACTACAGTATGTGGATGTCCAGACATTGCTTTTGCTGCGCGGGAGACGTGTACCATGAACTTTCCCGCGATCTCGAGGGATCGATAGTTAGAAAGGTCGAGCCGGTCATTCATAGGGATCTGGATTGAAGAGAGAACAAAAAGAGAGTCCGCCGACGCCGAGCTATCGCATTATCTGCCAGCAATGCCGGGAGATCCTGGGGGAGGGCACGTATGAACCGACCTGCCCACTGTGCGGTGGCCCCCTCAACTTCGAATACTTGCAGGAGAGCAAGAAGATTGGGCTGCCGGACGCCTCAATGTGGCGATATCGGGCTGTTCTGCCGGTAAGGCCTGAGTCGGAAGTGGTTACTCTCGGTGAAGGTTACACGCCGCTGCAAAAAAGCCGGCATACCAACCACTGTGAGGTCTATGTCAAGAATGAGTGCCTGAATCCTACGGGTTCGCACAAGGATCGAGCGCTCTCGATCGGCCTCACGAAGGGGTTGGAGTTCGGCTACGACACGGTGATGCTCTATTCTGACGGCAGCGCGGCGCTCTCGTCGGCCGCCTACGCCGCTCGAGCTCAATGCCGGAACATCGCCGTGCTATCGGCTGACACACCGGATCATCGGGCAGTACCGCTCGCTTTCTACAACTCCATTATTCTGAGGTACGAGGGACCGAGTCCCGAAGCGGTGACTTGGGTGAACCAAGCTTGCCGGACCTTTGGCTTATTTGAGACCACGACTTACCGCCGGGCCAACCCCTATCAAGCGGAGGGGCCAAAAACAATCGGACTCGAAATTTTCGAGCAACTGGGCCGGGTCCCGGACTGGGTTGTAGTCCCGCTTGGAGGTGGCGGGACCCTGGCAGGAATCTGGCGGGCGTTTGTTGGTCTTAAGGTGGACAAGGAGACCACGCGATTGCCCCACATGGTGGGCGTGCTTCCAGCAGGCTATACTCGCTTGGCATTGGCGCTTGATCGCGGCATCTGCTCCCAAGATGAGCTGGACGCTTTGGAGGTACCCGCGGCACCGGTAACAATTCAGATAAAGATCGCGATGTCGGAGCCGCCCGATGGGATCGACGCACTTGAGGCGATTCGTGAATCCAGCGGGCGGCTGCTTTTCGCAACCGATCCTGAGGCTGTTGAGGCGCAGCAGACGCTGGGAAGCATCGAGGGTATCTTCGCCGAGCCGTCGGCCTCTGTCGCCTGGGTAGGTGTTGAAAAGCTTCTTCTAGCTCAGGAGGTCCATGAGGGCGAAACGGTCATTGCCGTTGTTACGGGGTCCGGTTTCCGCGAATTACAAGCTGCCTCGCCTTTCGTGCGGCCGTTAATTGTCCCTGTGACTCCAGCGTCGGGATTCAGCACACTCGAACGACTCTTGCAAACGTCGAGGAGCTCACTGGCTGAGAGCGGTAACTGACCGTGCCGAATGTTCCTTCCCGAGTTACAGCCGCCTGCCAGCAAGGCAAGGAACAAAGCTGATAGAGCGGCGGCTTATTGCAGTTTGATAGAGACAGGGGGACGCAAAATGGAAAAGGCCAATAAGTTGTTCGATCTCGAAGGCAAAGTGGCGGTGATAACGGGAGCCGCCGGCGGACTCGGCAGCGCAATGGCGCGTGGGCTTGGTGCGGCTGGTGTGAAGGTGGTGGCGGTGGATATAAAAAACCCGCAGAGCTCGTTTGGTGAAAATGTGGTTTTTCAACGCGCCGATGTTTCATTAAAGGAAGAAGTCGATGCGGTTGTTGATGACGCCTGCACGCGTTTCGGGCGGCTCGACATCATGGTGGCTAACGCGGCAATTGGCGGAGGGGCCGCGGGGGACAAGGAAACCGTCGAAGGCTGGGACCAGGTGCTGGCGGTCAATGCGCGTGGCGCCTTTCTGTGCGACCAGGCCGCAGCTCGCAAGATGATGCCACAAGGAGGAGGCTCCATCATCAACACGGCGTCGGTACTGTACTTTATTGGCAGCCCGGTCGCTGTCTCGTACACAGCGAGCAAAGGCGCGATATTGCAGCTTACGCGAACTCTGGCCATCGAATGGGCAAAGTACCACATCCGGGTCAATGCTATCGCGCCCGGATTCTTTCGAACCCCCCTCAACCAGGCTTTCCTCGATTCGGAAGAGTACATGAAGCCGATTGTGGACAAGATTCCCTTGGAACGCATTGGCGAACCGGACGAGATCGTGGGGACCCTGATTTATCTCGCTTCCGATGCAAGCAGCTTTATGACCGGCTCAGTACTGATCATCGACGGGGGTGAAATGGCCGCCGGAGGTTACACGGAAGGTTGCTTCCCGTTCATTTACAAGACGGTTTGAAAAGAAGCCGGTCATTACTTTATTGGTGAGGGACGCACCTTCGATGCTGACTCCGGATGGCTGTAAGGCGAGGTTGAACCGCTTCAAGGCGGCTCTTGACGCACAGCGTGTAGATGTTGCCGTTCTTTCCAATCCTCGCACAGTGTACTATCTGTCGGGCCATTTGCGCGAAGAAGAGTTCCCCCAACTCCTGCTTGTTGGCCCGGATCGCCGCACTGTCCTTATCACCGATTCCACACCTTCCTTGTGTACGGCAGATGAAGTATTAACGTATGAAAGCTACTCGATTGATTGGCCGGTGAGCTTTGCGGCCGTGTGGGCAAAGTCGGCCGCAGCCCTGGACAACGCCCTCGGAACGATTAGCGGTCCGGTGGCGTATCTGGGGATTGAACGGGAGCGGCTGAACTGTGGCTTCTTCGAGCTAATAACTCGCCGTTGGCAAGCCGCAGAAATTCGGGAGATGACACCGGTCGTTTGCGAACTCCGGCGACGCAAAGACGCTGATGAAATCAGGCTCATTCAGACGTGTGTGAAGGTGATTGAAGCCGGATACGCGGCCGCCCGCAAGGTCATCCGACCGGGAATCAATGAGCTGGAAATCTTCAATGAAGTGCATGGCGAAATCGTGAAAGGCGCGGGCTACCAACTGAAGGTTAGCGGCGATTTTGCTTGTGGAGTTCGTGCCATCTGCGGGGGAGGCACTCCGCTCGATCGTAAGATCGAGGCAGGCGATCTTTGTATTCTGGATATTTATCCCAGCTTTCATGGCTACCATGGTGATCTCTGCCGCACCTTCGCGGCGTCCGAGCCCACCGATCTCCAGCTCAAGGCGTGGGAAATTGCGCGGGATGCACTCCAACTTGCCGAGCAAGCCATTCGTCCCGGCGTGCACGCGAGTCAGGTGTGGAAGCAGATCCGCGATTTCATTGATGAGTTTGATTTCGTCCGCGGATCATTCTGGCACCATGCGGGTCACGGTATCGGACTAGATCCGCAGGAGACGCCCTGGATTATTCCCGGTGCGGATCACGTCTTTGAAGAGGGTGATGTGATTGCCTTGGAACCTGCTTGCTATGCGACGGCCCTGCAAGGCGGAGTTCGGCTTGAGCGTAATTACGTAGTTCGCAAGGACGGGCTATACAACTTGTCGGAGTTTCCCCTCGGCCTGACATGATCTCGGGCCGTATCCAGTCTAGTGCATCGAAATCAATCTTACGGTGGCTCACTCATGGCAACCAAGAACAATCGCATTCGCATTCTTTACGCCGGTGACTCGTGGCTGACCGCGGCCACTTGGAGCGCGGGCAGCAGCTTCTCCTATGACTTTCGCGGCACGAGCGTGGAATACTCGGCCGAGAAAATCCTGGAAGAATGGCGCAGGAATCCCCGCTACGAGGTCACCTACATGGCAGGCTGGGATGTGGTGAGCAAATTCCCCGAAACCACCGAGGCACTAGGTCGCCACGACGTCCTTATTCTCAGCGACCTCGACAGCGACTCCATTGTGCTCTACCCGAACGACCGTGCGACGCGGGTTCCCATGGGGCCCAACCGGTTAAAAGTCATCCGGGATTACGTGCGGCGCGGCGGTGCGCTTTTGATGATAGGCGGTTATTTCAGTTTCGTGGGCCGTCAGAACGCGGGAAACTACCGGGGAACGCCGGTCGAGGAGGTCCTCCCGGTCAATTGCCTTGCGGTGAACGACGACCGGGTCGAAGCTCCAGAGGGCGTTCAGGCCAAGGCCCTAGACCAGAAACATCCGATCCTTCGAGGAATCCGCTTCGGCCCGGAACTGATGTTTTCGGGCTATAACCGAGTCAAGGCGAAGCGTAATGCCAAGGTTCTCGCTGTAATCAAAGAAACCGGAGATCCTCTTATCGCTGTCGGGCGGTACGGTAAAGGTCGGACTATGGTGTTTACCTCCGACATCGCGCCCCATTGGGGGGCAGGCTTCCAAACCTGGAGCCTTGCCGCGCGGTTTCTGGACCAAACGCTGGAGTGGCTCGCGGCCCGGTAGAAGAAATCATTCCTGTTTCGTGCATGAGAGCAGACATTCCACGGGCTTCGAGCGGGTGTCCTTCTATCGTTGCGGTTCGATGCGTCCGTTACTGGTCCGCAACCCAAATAGGACCGCCTAGAACATGGTTCGACCCATTTTTGCATGTGAGTCAAGGGGGAGGAAGACTATGTTGGACGGGTCTAATTGCGCGAAAGCGCTCAGGTGCGTTGCTGCCGCGCTGGCGATTTGGGTTGTTGCGCCTGCATCGCCAGGCGCCGCAGCCCCGCCGCGAGCCGGGAGTCCGGCGAATGCGGGCAACCTCGTCAGAGTGGTCGTCCCCACGGAGACCCAAGGTCCTCTCAACAATCCCTACATGGGTTGGGGACTCTGGGCTGGATCGTACAACGACTTCACGGCGGATCGGTATGGCCAGAAGCTTTCGGTTGCGGACAACACGACGGCCTTCGGTGACGATGCCCCAAATTTCAGTTGGGTGCTATTGGATTGGCCATGGGCTGCGGCAGAACCCAGCGAAGGTCAATTCGACTGGAGAGACTTTGATGCCATCATCAACTACTGGAAGGCTCGGAATAAGCAAATCATCTTACGCTTCTGGGTAACCGACGACCCAGGATGGAGCGGCAAACCGGGAGGCATTCCCTGTCCAGACTGGCTCTGGGCGAAAGGAGTTCGCTACCGGGAATACGTGGGCAATGGAGGCGTGAAGAGGCGCGAGCCCGACTATGCGGACCCTTCTTACCAATCTGTCTATCTGCCCGAGCTCAAGAAGCTGCTGACCGCGTTTGCCGAGAAGTACGACAAGCCCAGCACGCCGGTAATCTTGCTTCAGGTCATGGGCTATGGCCACTGGGCGGATTTCGGCGCGTGGTATTCCCACTACCCCTGGCCTAGTGCGCAGGTCGAGCACGAGACATTGAGTAGTTTGATGACGATCTATATGGATACGTTCAAGCACATCCAGCTATTTGAAATGGCAGCGGGTGAGTGGAATCATGACTGGGATATAACGCTGCAGGATCGGCTGTACCGAAAGGCCTTGGACGTAGCGCTCACCCACAACTTTGGGTTGATCTGGACTGGGTTCATCGATGCTCTTGATGGTACCTCCCGGGACCTCATGGAGGAGTACTGGCATAGCCATCCCATCATTGCTGAAGGCAACTGGTATTACGTCGACATGAAGATCCAACCGATTCACGGCACGCCCGACGAGAATCTCGATCTGGCCCTGGACTGGCATGCGAACTTCGCCCACTTTTACTTTGATCCTGTTGCCTATAAACAGGTCACGCAGGAAGACAAGCCCTTCATCGAGCGTGGCCTGGAGAGCGGAGGGCTGGGTTACCGCCTCGTACCGACGTCGTTGAGTTGGCGGGACGCGCTGCCCGCGGGGAACCTCCTGGTGTTTCGTCAGAAGTGGGTGAACAGGAACGCGGGCAGGCTCTATGTGCGACATTTCCTGAAGATGTACCTGACCGACGCTGCGGGAAACGAGAAATTTAGCGAAGTGGATTCGAGCTTCGACACCACTCCCTGGGTTAAGCGCAAGGAGTATTCCCTGATCAACGTATTTCACCTGAAGAAAGACCTGGGCCCCGGGACCTACGACGTGCGGATCGCGCTGGTGGATGGGGAAGGAGTGCCGCGCATCAACCTGGGGATCGAGGGCAGAGATTCCCAGCAGCGCTACAAGGTTGGTGAGATTCGGATTCTTCCTCCGCTTGAGATTAAGGGCTGCGACAAGGATTACTGTCCGTAATCGACTTATGTCATGTGCGGACGTGGCATGAACCTGGATTCTGTAGCGAGAGCACCCTGCAAGAAGCAGACATGGAAGCGGGGTCGGCAGTTTGCGGAGCATGCATGCCACAATGTAGAAATCCAGTGCCTGGGCGCACCGGCCGAACGGGTTTATGAGAAAGGAATCACTACAAATGATAGAGCTACCCCGTATTCCTCGCGAAGAATATCCCCAGCGCTTGGAGCGCCTCCGTGTCCTGATGAAGGCAGGGGGACTCGAAGGCACGCTGCTGACCACGGGAATGAACCTTGCTTATTTCAGCGGATACCCCTCACCAGTCAGGAATGTCGCGCGACCCTTCTTTGTGCTCTTACCGCTCAGCGGCGACCCAGTCTTTTTCACGCAATATGGTCACAAGGAAGAAGCCGAAAGATACTCTTGGATCAAGGATGTTCGCTACTACACCGAACTCTCGCATGCCCCGATCAGCATGATCCGCGACGCACTGCGCGAGCGCGAGATTTTTGGAACAAGCATTGGCATGGAACTCGGTTTCGAACAGACTCTTGACATCTCTCACCTGGAATTCTGCAGGTTGCGAGACGGGCTGGACCCGACAAGGTTGGTGGACGCCAGTACCATGTTTTGGGAGTTGCGAAAGATTAAGTCCGAAGCCGAGATCGGATGTATACGTAAGGCGTGCCAGATAACAAACGCAGCCTATGAAGCGACGTTTTCCAGCGCTAGCGTGGGCAGGTCAGAGCTGCAGATTTTCAGGACCATGCAAGGGAACCTGCACCGGGGGGGTGGAGGCGCGATGTTCCTGTCCATCACCTCGGGCAAGGACAACTATGACCTAGTGACCAAACAACCCGACGACCGCCCGCTGCAGCCCGGGGACATGGTCTGGATGGACGCGGGCTGCACAGTTTGCGGCTACTGGTCTGACTTCTCGAGAGGTGCCGTGGTTGGACGACCTTCGGCGGAACAGGCCCATGCCCAAGAGGCCATCCATCAGATTACGTGGGAAGCGGTCCAGATGGTTCGACCAGGAGTTCCTGCTTCGACCCTCGCCCGCTTCTGCTACTCGAGGCTCGACCAGTTGCCGTTCCCCATAACTTCCTCAATCGCCCGGCGTGCCGAACGCGTCGGCCACAGCGTGGGTCTCGTTACTACTGAACCTCCGCACATCGCGGAGTACGATGACACTCCACTGGAACCGGGCATGATCATCACGCTTGAACCTGGAGTTGCTACCGAGTACGGAACCTTTAACATTGAAGAAAACCTGTTGGTGACTCCGGAAGGCAACGAGGTACTTTCCCAAGTGAGCCGGGCATTGCATCAGCTCCCGATCGGCTAATCGCAACGGGGAAAAGCTACCGAGCGTACTGATAAGCCTCACAGAAAGGAGTACTTCGAAATTGGAGCGACAACAATGGGATCCCGCGAACCTGGGACTGTGCAGCCGTAGCCTGCTGAAAGTGGAAGTGCCAGGATACACAGGAAACATCCGCATGGAAGTTCCTTTCTTTGTTCTTGTAGGTAAGGAGCGCCAACCGCGAGCACTCCTCATCGCTGGGGTCCATGGTGACGAATACGAAGGCGTCGCCGTGCTACAAGACTTGGCTAGGGAAATCGATCCTCACGACTTGCGCGGTACGTTGACCATTGTGCCCGTAGCCAACCCTCAGGCATTCTACGCCCACACGCGCCGCCATCCGGTGGATCTGGGCGACCTCAACCGCAGCTTCCCGGGGAACCCCAACGGCACGATCTCAGAGCGCTTGGCAGACCTGCTGTTCCGCGAACTCGTCCTGGGCAATGATTACGTGCTTTCCATGCATTGCTGGGGACAAGAAGCCACGGTGATTCCTTACGTCGAGCACCAGATAGACGAATCTCCCGCCGGTCGCAAAGCCGCCGCGGCAGCCCTGGCGCTCGGTCTGGAATTCGCCCATCCGTACCAGTGGCCCGAGGGTTTGATGGCACTTTCGGCACTCCGCCATGGAATAGCAGCCATCGAACCCGAAGTCGGGGGATTGGGCACTCTCACCGAGGCGGGCCATCGGGCTTACCGGACTATGACTTATCGTTTTCTCGCCCACCTGCAGATGGTTGCGCCGCCAGAGACAGGCCTCGACGCCCCTTACCAGAAAACCAAGATCGTTGAACATACTGATTGCCTCGCGAGCCACGCCGGCCTTCTGCGCAGGTATGTGAGTGCCGGGGACCCGGTATCTCAGGGTCAATTGATCGGCACGATTTGTGATCTGGCCGGAGAGAATCTGGAGGAGATTCGCGCCCCCCGCGTCGGGACGGTGGCTATCGCGCGGGTATTTAGCTCTATTCAGCCCGGAGAGCGCATTGCTCAGCTTTTCTGGGAAAAATGAGAGGCCTGTTCTTTCCCCGTAGTGTCCAAATATTGGATGCGACTGAAAACGCAAGAGGTTAGAGAATCTGTTCTGCCCAAGCCTGCCGCATTTCACACCCCACTTCGGGATGCTACGCCGTCACAATGCGTCTGACATTCGATCCATTTCGGCAACAGCTGGTATCGCTCGCCACCTGGTTCAACCAACATCCGCACCGGATGATCAACCATTTGAAACCTTGACTTAAAAGCCCTCTTCCCAACCTGATGGCGGAGAGGGGCCGGCGTGAATTATCATCACCTCGGCAAACCGTTCGACCCTGGCACGAGAGTTGAGGTGCTTCCAAATTGTGTATATGGAATAACATAGAACCAACAAGTCTGCGGAGCGTCAATCTTGTATCTTGTTTAAATTCAATGAAATCGGGCCAGCAATTGAGCGCTGGCCATGGCCCGTGCCATGCAAGCTTACTATATGAGGACTCTTAGGGCAGCCTTATTGCCAGTTAAAACTGTCAGAGAGTGCTGTACAATCCTGAAATTGAGAAAAGGAGGAGGCTACTGTCAGACTCGGTGTATTTGAGTCTTAGCTCTCCGGGTATTTTCGAGGCTATCGTGCCTGCGAATGGTCACCCAACAAACATATTGCTGACAGTTGCTCCTGATATCACTCAGAAACAGCGGCGATTGGCCCTCTTCTTGATCACAGCTTCAGATACGCAGTCCGATTCCAGTCGAGCCCGAGCGTTCGCATGTCTAGTAATCCTGACCTCCGGTTTGACGCTCATTTCGATTTCGTTTTGGAATCGTTATTCCCTGCCCGACCGAAAGCAAGTAAGTCATTAATTTCAATTGCTCTTAGGGGAGGACACACGCATGACAAGAAAGCATAGTCTGATTGCCGTGGTGCTAGCCGGAATTCTTCTCTCACTAAGTGCTGTTCAGCTCCGGGGCCAGACGGGGGCGAGCGCACAGATTTCGGGTTTGGTTTCAGACCCAAGTGGCGCTGTTGTGCCGAACGCGAAGGTGGCAGCTATGAAAGTCGACACCGGGCAGGTTCGGACGACGCTCAGTGGCCTGGATGGACTCTACGTCCTTCCGAATCTTCCGGTGGGATCTTACAAACTCGAGGTTCGGGCCGGCGGTTTCACCACGTTCGTCCAGAGTGGAATCGTGCTTGAGGTGAGCAACAACGTATCGATTAACGTCACCCTCCGAGTTGGGGAGGCCCTACAGCACGTCGAGGTGAGTGCGAATGCCACCATGGTGCAGGCCCAGACGACTTCCGTGGGGCAGGTCATGGATGACAGGCGGGTTCTTGACCTACCCTTGAACGGCCGCCAGGCGACGGACCTGATCATGCTGATGGGCGCGGCAACGAACGCGACCGACCAAAACGTAACTGACATCAAGACCAGCAAAAACTACTTTAGTTCGGATAGCATCTCGGTTGCCGGCGGACAGTCCAGTGCGACGAGTTATCGTTTGGACGGCGGCACGCACATGGACAACTTTTCGAACATCAATCTCCCCTTTCCCTTCCCCGATGCCATTCAGGAATTCAGCGTTCAGACCAGCAGCCTCACGGCGCAGTGGGGGCTTCACCCTGGAGCCCAGGTCGAGGTCGTCACCAAATCCGGGACTAATCAAATTCACGGAGATGCGTTTGAATTCGTTCGCAACGGGACCTTCAATGCTCGCGATTTCTTCGCCTCGACGCAGGACACCCTGAAGAGGAACCAATTCGGCGGTACGATTGGAGCGCCGCTTAAACGGGATAAGCTCTTCGGGTTCTTCGGTTACCAGGGAACTCGCATCAGGACCGCCCCGCCATCCTCAATCGCCCACGTACCCACACAAGCCGTGCTCAACGGCGACTGGAGCCATATTGAATCTGGCAGTTGTCAGTCGAGCGGCGCTGCGCGCACGATCGTCGACCCGGCAACAGGAACGCCGTTTGCCAATGATTATGTCGATCCCTCCCGTTACAATCAGCAGGCGCTAAACCTGCTGAAATACGTTCCCCCTTCCTCCGATCCCTGCGGGGAGATCACGTACGCGATTCCGGAGCCGCAGAGGGAAGATCAATATATTGGCCGAGTGGACTGGAACCAGAGCGCCAAGAACAATTTCTTCGGGCGGTACTTCTTCGCTGACTACAAAAGTCCGGCCGCGTTTGACAGCAACTTCCTGCTTACAACACAGCGCGGAGTCCTTGACCGCACCCAATCGGTTACTCTCGGGGACACTTATTCGATCACTCCCAACACCCTTAATTCCGTCCATCTTGCCTGGACACGTCTTGCCATTACGCGCGGACCGGCGGCGGACCAGAAAAACCTGGCGGACTTTGGCGTAAACATATTTCCGGCCGTACCCAATGGGATCGATCTGGGGATCAACGGCTATTTCGGCATCGGCTGTGGCACTTGTGCCCCCGCACTTTTCAAGAACAACGTCGCGGAGGCTGCGGACGACGTGGATCTGATGCGAGGCAAGCACCACATGTCGCTGGGCGCGGATTGGATCCACTACGAGTACCCCTATGCGAATAATGCCTATGCGAATGGAGGATTTACTTTCAACGGGCAATTCTCGAATGATGGGCTGCTCGATTATCTGCTCGGGAAAACCAGCTTGTTCGATCAGGGAAACCCCACGCAGTTCAACGGCCGGCAGAATTACATTGGCGTCTATTTCAACGACAACATTCAGTTCAGCAAGCGGCTCAATGTGAACCTGGGTTTGCGCTGGGAACCTAACTTCCCCGTAACCGAAACGCACAATGCGGTGGATCACTTCTCTCAGACCGCGTTTACGGCCGGCACGAAATCCAGCCTGTATGACAACGCGCCGCCCGGCCTCTCCTACCCCGGCGATTCCGGCGTGCCTCGTGGCTATACCTACAGCAAGCTATCGGCATTGGCGCCCCGTATAGGGATCGTGTGGGACCCGACAGGCAGCGGGCGGCAAGTCATTCGCGCCGGCTATGGGGTGTTCTTTGACACCATACCGACTGCCTACTTCGAGGACCAGACTCAGGGCGCTCCGTGGGGGAGCGTGGTCAATTTAGACAGTCCGGCAGGTGGTCTGACAAATCCATGGCTTGGATATCCTGGCGGCAATCCCTTCCCACTGCCGTTCCCTCCCGGCAAGAATGCGGTTTTCCCGTCCGGGAGTTCTTACTATGACTATCCTTTGAACTCACACCCGATGTACGTGCATCAGTGGAATCTCAGCTATCAACTCCAGCTAACCAGCAACTGGCTGCTGGCAGCGGATTACGTGGGCAACAAGTCCACTCACATCTGGACCGGAGAGGATATCAACCCCGCCGTTTTTATCCCCGGAACCTGCGGTGACGCACCGTGCTCGACGACCGACAATGAAAGCCAGCGACGAGTGCTCTATCTCATCAATCCCGTTACCGGCTCGCAGTTTTCGGATATTTATCACCTGGACAGCGGCTCGAATGGGGAGTACGAGGGGCTCCTGCTGAAGCTCCAGCATCGCTTCAGCAACCACTACACGATTCTGGGTAACTACACTTATTCGCATTGCATCAGCGAGGGCGATTTCCAAGGCGATATGGGTGGTCCTTACACCCAGATGCCATTCAACCGAAACGGGGAGCGTGGCAACTGCGGTTTCGACATCCGCCAGATCTTCAATCTAACCTTCATTGCTCAGACGCCGCGGTTTGCCAGTCCGTGGGTGAACAGGTTTGTGGGCGGCTGGCAACTCTCGCCGATTGTCTCCTATCACACGGGAACATGGTTTTATCCGCTCGATGGCGTCGACAATTCTATGAGCGGGATTTTTCTTGATCGCCCGGACGCGATTGGCAACCCTTATGTCAGGACCACCACGGGCTCGCTCCAGTGGCTAAACCCCAGTGCCTTCGCGCTCAGTGCGCCTGGCACGTTTGGCAATGCCGGCAGAGCTTCGCTCGAGGCACCCGGATATTTTGATGTTGACGCAGCCGTCGTTCGATTCTTCAACATCACGGAGAGCCACCGTGTGGAATTGCGGTTCGAATTCTTCAACGCGCTAAACCACGTCAATTTCCAGGCCCCGGATAACATTGTGACGGATGCAACGTTCGGCCAGATCCTGAGCGACGTTAGCCCGCGCATCCTGCAATTTGCGCTGAAGTATACGTTTTGATTTCGAATTAGAGCACGATTGAACTCGACGAGATTCATTCCGTTCTCTCCTGCTATACTGAGCGGCGGATGTTGTAGCGGTAGTCTCTGAGCACCGACGCGCGGTCAGAGACCACCGTTACAGCCGAGCCCGCATCACCCACGTGGCGCTGTTTAGATCGTGCGCTTCCGTATGTCAGGTTCTCCGTCGTATTGCTACAATCTGGTACTACCTGCCTTGCAGGAGTCAATTCGCCGCAGCGCGGAATGGACAAACCACCTATGAAAGAGTTTTCTCGGCGTGAATTCTTGCTGGGCACTTCGATCTTCGGCCTGGGCTTGAGGGCTGGGCTTCGGAATTCCTTGGCGGCACCCAGAGGACCCCACTTGGAGTTTCCAACGAACCCGCGAGCGCGCCTCGCAGTAACCTCCTGGCCGTTCCGCGAGTTCATCGACAGCCCTAATAATCCATATCGGAACCGGGACAAGCCCGGCATGGACATCAAAGACTTTGCCGGAATGGTCGCCAAGAAATTTGGCGTTCAGAACATTTGCCCCTTGGCGGCACACTTCCATTCCACAGACCCTGCTTATCTCGATGCTTTTCGTCAGTCTGTTGAGCAAGCCGGTTCCCATCTTGTTGACTTGGGGCTAGGGGGCCGCAGTTTCTGGGACCCCAACAAAGCCAAGCGTCAAGTGGCGGTGGAGTACGGCCAACACTGGGTTGATCTCGCCCTCAATCTGGGCTCTCCCAGCGTTCGCCAGCACCTGGGCGGCGCGAGAGGCGTAGAGGCAGACGTCGAGTTGGCTTCCCAGACTTTAGGACGACTGGCGGAATATGGGGTGACGAAGAACATCCTGGTCAATCTCGAGAATGACGACCTTCGCAATGAGGATCCATTTTTCATCGCAAAGGTCATCGAGAAGGTGGGCAATCCCTATCTGCGAGCCCTGCCCGATTTTGGCAACACCCTTGGCGGGGGCGATACCGGCTATAACGAGCGGGGCGTGGCCGCGATGCTCAAGCACGCTTACGGCGTGTGCCACGTCAAAGAACTGGTGGTGACTGATAGCGGTAAGACTTACAAGGTCGGATTGCCCAAGATGTTCGAGCTCGCCAAAGCAAGCGGATTCAAAGGCTATTTCATGATGGAATGGGACGGGGGGCCTGGCGACCCCTACCAGGGCACAGAGCAGTTGGTGGCCGAGACCTTGAAGAATTTGGGATAGCATCAAGCCCGCCATGTGTACCAATCCTGCCGCGTTGACCCTGACGCGAGATTTCGGAATGCATTTCGAGGAGGCGCATTCATGATCCATTACAAGTCTGGAACTTTTCTGGCGGTGATGGGTGGATTGCTTTTCGCAGTTGCGGCGTTTCCCGCCGGAGACGCGGTCGAACTCGTTCGGAAAGGCGATCAGGTTGATGTCCTCATTGGCGGGAAGCCCTTTACGACATACTACTTCTCCTCCGACGTTGCAAAGCCATACTTTCAACCTTTGCGAAGTGTTCTAGGCACAATCTTGACGCGGGACTTTCCCAACGGCAACACCATCCCAGCGGAACACCTGGAGGACCCAAGCCTGGAACCTCATCAGCGTCCCATGTTTTTCGGCCATGGAAACATCGAAGGCATTGATTTCTGGGGCGAGGCAGTATTTCCGAAATATAGTGACGACACGGTTTTTGGACGCGCGACGGTTCGCAAGCTTGAGGAGATCCGGGGCGGCGGCGATTCCGGTGTGCTGCGAGCCGATTTCGAGCTGGCAGACCCTGGCGGCCGGGTGATCGCGGACGAGATTCAATCTTTCGTCTTCGGCGGCGGCCAAAACACGCGGTGGATTGATTGCGAGATCACCCTCGTGGCCGATCACGGCTCGGATGTAACCGTGGGCGACACCAAGGAAGGAACCTTCGGGATCCGCTTGGCCAAGGAACTGAATTCACCTCGCGGGCACATGGTGAACTCGACGGGCGCGGAGGGTGAAAAAGCGATCTGGGGTAAGCGCGCGGATTGGGTGGACTACGATGGTACGGTGGCGGGAGAGGAACTGGGCATCGCGGTATTCGACAGTCCAAAGAGTTTTCGCCACCCGACCTACTGGCATGCACGGGGTTATGGCCTGCTCGCTGCGAATCCCTTCGGCTGGAGAGAGTTCTTTAACGACCCGGAGAAGGACGGGAGCTGGACAATATCACAAGGCAAAGAGTTGAAGTTTCGTTATCGCGTTTTCATTCATCACGGGGACTACAAGCAAGCCAAGGTCGCCGAGGCCTATCAGGAATATGCCAACCACGAACGATAAATAATGCCCAGCGGCCCCTTCAATGCGCGTTACGCAGCGACGGGGAGCCGCAACCCTCAGCCATGACACTCCATGTCTTTTCCGGCATGATGTTTGTAAGGAACGTCAGATAGGTGAAGACTTCGAAATCCAAGGCAAGAGGGGATGCAATGCGCAGCATTAATCGTAGGACTTTTCTTCATCAAGCCGTGGGTGCAGTGGCGGGCGGGGCCGCGATGGGGAGCACAGCTCAAAGTTATGCCCGCATTGTCGGAGCCAATGACCGCCTTTCTCTCGGCCACGTCGGCATCGGCAATCGTGGTCGGGGACTCGAATTCATCGTGTCCAAGTTGAAGGATAAGATGAACGTGGAGGTGACGGCGGTTTGCGACATCTGGAAGGTGAACCGTGAGCACGCGGCATCAACGGCAGGGAAGACTTACGGGCGGGCACCCCGCACTTACATGAATCTCGAGGATATGCTGGCGCTCAAAGACGTTGACGCCGTGATCATTTCGACGCCTGAACATCAGCATTCGCCGATGCTGAAGATGGTCGCGGAGGCGGACAAGCATGCTTATGTCGAGAAGCCCATGGGCAATGTCCTCGAGGAAGCCAAGGCGGCGCGTGATGCTGTGCTCACGCGTGACCTAATCGTGCAGGTGGGAACCCAACGGCGGAGCGAGCCCTACCAAGTGGCAGCCCGTGAATGGTACAGGCAAGGTGTAACCGGGGACGTCAGCAAAATCGAAATCGTATGGGATTATCAGGGCCCACGCTGGCGGGGCCGCCCGGAGGTGAAACACATCCGGGAAGAGGACACCGACTGGAAGAAGTGGTTGATGACCAAGCCCTACCGCCCTTTCGACCCGCAACTCTATTTTGAGTACCGGCTCTACAAGGAATTCTCAAGCGGCATCGTCGACCAGTGGATGAGCCACGCCATCGACATGGTTCATTGGTTCATGGACGAACATTTTCCTGTCTCGGTCGACGCGAACGGGGGGATCTTCGCCTGGCACGACGGCCGCGAGAATCCGGACACTTTCCAAACCTTGCTTACCTATCCCAAGGGCTTCCTGGTCAGTTATGCGACGAGTTTTGGGAACGACTACCTTAGCTTCTTTCGCATCATGGGGAAAAAGGGGACGCTCATCAATTTCGGACCGGAAGGCACACCGCGCTGGAAGTGGGTGGAGGAAAAAGGGGACGCCGAGGCAACGCCCGACATTCCGCACGAGCAGAAATGGCTGTCGCTGCCGGGTGACGGGGGGCGCGGCCCGGGATTGACCCCCGACGAAGATTTATCGCACATGACCAACTGGCTGGAAGCATTGCGTGCCTCGCGGCAACCTTCCGCACCCGTCCAGGCTGGCTACGCGCACTCGGT
>PMYF01000791.1 GCA_003171295.1 Acidobacteriota bacterium
ACGCGCGGCTTCCGCCGCCATCCCGCCATGCTCGATTTCGACGAGTCGTAACCGCCATCGCACCAGGCGACGAACCGCGCGTGGCCGGCGGCCACAAACTTTCTGCGAGGATAGTCCTATGGCTTGGATCAAGATGATTGAACCCCCGGAAGCAACGGGGGAGTTGAAACAGGAATACGACGCCGCGGAAGAGCGCGCCGGAAAAGTCTTCAACATCCTCAAGGTGCAGAGCCTGAATCCGGCCGCCCTCACGGCCTCCATGCAAATGTATCGCACCACCATGTTCGGCCCTTCGGGCCTCTCGCGCGCCGAGCGGGAAATGCTGGCCACGGTGGTTTCCTGGGCCAACCGCTGCTTCTATTGAATCGAAGCTCACGGAGAGGATCTCCGTGCCGAATCGAACGATGCGAAAATGGCGGAGCATGTGAAGCACGACTACCGCCGTGCCCAGTTGACTCCCCGCCAGAAAGCCTTGTGCCAATTCGCAGAGATGGTGACGCGCGCCCCGCAGGCGCTCCTCGCCCGGCACCTGGAGCCGCTGCGCGAGCACGGCCTGAGCGACCGCGATATCCTCGACACCGTGGAAGTGATCGCCTATTTCAATTACATCAACCGCGTCGCCGACGCCCTTGGCATCGACCCCGAACCCGAAATGCAGAAGGCCTACGAGCAGTGGCAATCGGGCTCAGAACAGGGCTGACACATTCGTTAAGCCGAAGGATGGCAGTGTGGCTTCGCTGAAACGGTCCCCTCAGCCATGCGGGAGTCAGACGGAGGCCTGTTCCGCCGCCCGGCGCTGGAAGATTTCGATATAGCAGTTGACGAGGGAGACGGCGGCGGGGGTGATGCCGGGAATGCGCGAGGCCTGGCCCAGGGTAATTGGCCGCACTCGGGTGAGCTTCTCCACGACCTCGCGTGAGAGGCCGGAAACCTTGTGGTAGTCGAACCAATCCGGAATGCGCCGCGATTCCGCGCGCTTCATCCGTTCCATCATTCTTTCCTGCTGCTGCAGGTAGCCTTCGTATTTGAAGTCCGTCTCCACGCACCGCGCTTCTTCGCGAGATAGCGAACCAGCCTGCCCCGCGCCCTCCCGCGTCTGCCCTTCAGACGGGCCGACGCCCCCTTCCCCCAGGGGGCGAGGGTGGTTGTCTCCCTGGCTCGAACGCAATCCCTCGCTGACCCATGCCATCAAATCATCAATGGTCAGTTCCGACCGCTTGAGCAATTGCGCGCCGGTCAAGGGCGANNTCCAAGCGCGTCTCCAGCAGGAATTTCGTGGCGGCGCTAGTGCGTTGTCTTTTTTCGAGAAACGCCTCGTAGTCTTTCTGCTTGATGGTGCCCACTTGGTATCCCAGCGGGGTCAGGCGCTCGTCAGCGTTGTCGATTCGCAGATGCAGGCGGAACTCCGCGCGCGAAGTGAACATGCGGTAGGGCTCGTCCACGCCCTTCGAGACCAAGTCGTCGATCAGAATTCCCACATACCCCTGCGTGCGGTCGATGGTCAGTGGCTCTTTGCCCTGTAGGCGCAGCCCCGCATTGATGCCTGCCATAAGGCCCTGGCAACCCGCTTCTTCATAGCCCGTGGTTCCGTTGATCTGCCCTGCGAGAAACAGGCTCTGGACCTTCTTCGTTTCGAGCCAGGGGTAGAGTTCAGTCGGCTGCACCATGTCGTACTCGATCGCGTAGCCGGGGCGGATCATGTCCGCACCTTCCAGGCCCACGATCGACTTCACCATGGCCATCTGCACGTCGATGGGCATGGAGGTGGACATGCCGTTGAGGTAAATTTCGTATGTGTCCAGGCCCTCCGGTTCGAGGAAGAGCTGATGCTGCGCCTTGTCGGGAAACTTTACGATCTTGTCTTCAATGGAGGGGCAATAGCGCGGCCCGATGCCCTTGATTTGCCCCGAATAGAGCGGCGCGCGGTGCACGTTCTCGCGAATGATGCGGTGCGTCTCCGCATTCGTGTGAGTGATCCAGCAGACCGTCTGCGGCTGCGTGATCGCCCGGGTACGGAAACTGAAAGGAGTGGGAATGGGGTCACCGGCTTGTTCTTGGAACTTCGAGAAGTCAATCGTGCGCGCGTCGAGCCGCGGTGGCGTGCCGGTCTTGAGCCTGCCCACTTCGAAGCCCAGCCGGCGCAGCGCTTCCCCCAGCAGCACGGAAGGCGCCTCGCCCGAGCGGCCGGCAGGATACTGGTTTTCGCCGCAATGGATCAGGCCGTTGAGGAAAGTCCCGGTGGTGACGATGACGGCTCCTGCCTCCACGGTTCGTCCATCGAGCAGGCGAATGCCCCGCACGCGTAGCGCCGGCATCTCCGGTTTCTGGAGTCCGATGGACTCCACCGGAGTCCCGAAATCGGACCTGCCGGCGGGGCCAGGGTTGGCCCGTGCAGCCTCGGGACGTGCCGGCGAGACGCCGGCGCTACCATCCTCCAGAACCAGGTCGATGACCTCCGCCTGTTTGATGCGCAGGTTCGGCTCGGATTCGAGCACTTGACGCATCTTGGCGCGATAGAGTTTCTTATCGGCCTGCGCGCGGGGAGACCACACGGCAGGCCCGCGGCTGGTGTTGAGCAGGCGGAACTGGATGCCTACGGCGTCGATGACCTCACCCATGACGCCGCCCAGGGCGTCAATTTCGCGCACCAGGTGCCCCTTGGCGATCCCACCCACAGCGGGATTGCAGGACATCTGCGCGATGAGATCGAGATTGATCGTGTAAAGCGCGGTCCGCAGGCCCATCCGCGCCGCAGCCATGGCGGCCTCGCAGCCGGCGTGTCCCGCGCCGACTACGACTACGTCATATTTTTCTGTGAAGCCCGAAACCATAACTGAGAACCCCGCACCGGAAGGCAAGAGTCTATTCTAGCAAGGCGACGCTCTCAGCGCATCCCCGCTTAGGTCTGTTTGACGTAGCGGCGGCTTTACGCCGCCACTTGGCCAGCCGCCGCCTGGCGCGGCACGAAGCAGTGAACGGCAGACGCCGGCCGCCCGCCCAAGCCAATTCTCCAGCCCTCTCCCCTCGCGGGAGAGGGTGGTCCGCTGCCGGCGCTTTCACCAGCCGGAGCGGACCGGGTGAGGGGGCGGTGCGCCTGCCGGGCACATCGAGCGCCGCGC
>PMYF01000364.1 GCA_003171295.1 Acidobacteriota bacterium
GCGCATTTCCAGTACATTCCCGCGCTGGCGCTGCCGACAAAGGATTCTCTCGATCTGCGGTTGAATGTGCCACCGTCGTTTCGCGATCCCAAGTCGGTGGTGGTGGTAGCTTTGCCGCCGGTGGGCGCGGCCAAGCTGCCGCCGTTGTATCCGGCGAACTCGGCGGAGAGCTATTGCGCCCAGAAGCCCGGCCTGGTGCTGCCGGTCGAGGGAGCGCCGCTGGTTTTTGCCACCCAATTGGCTCACGGGCTTACGCTGCACATCGAGACGAAAAGCGGGCCGATAGACCTTCCCGTGGTAGCCGATCCGTCGCAGGGCGGATTGGTGCTGGCGCATCCCTCTCCCCCCTTGCCGGAGGGTGACCTGACCGGCGTCCTACGCGGCAAATGGGGCTTTGACGATTGGGAGGGTCCCCGCTTCCACCTGCGCGCGGCCCTGCCTGGTGCGTGGGCCGTGGCGTCAGCCGACCAGTCGGCCCTGGTGGTGGGCCGCGAGGACACGTTGCGCATAGAAGGCGAAAATTCGTTGTGCGTTGAGCGAATCGAAGAGCAGACGGCCACGGGCATCCCGCTCAAACTGGTCTGGAAGTCCTCCAAGCCGGAGCAGTTGGAGGTGTCCGTGCCCATGAAGGACGCGTCACCAGGGCTGGTAAACCTGGAAATCTACCAGTTCGGGCTGGAAAAGCCGGACGTGTTGCCGCTGAAAGCTTACGGGGAGGCGGCGGCGCTGGACCGCCTTACGCTCAGTGCGGGCGACTCGGAGGCACTGTTGAAAGGCAACCGCCTGGGCGAGGTGGCCAAAGTCAGCCTGGGCAGCATCACCTGGGCCCCGGCCGCACTGAGCCGCGTACAGGACTCTGACCAGTTGGTCCTAAAGACAGACAGCTCCACGGCAGCCCTGGAGCCAGGAGAAAGCTCTTTTGCCAGTGTGCAGTTGCGCGACGGCAGGCTGTTGCGAGTGCCGGTCATCATCAAGCCGCCCCGTCCGCAGGTTACGCTGCTGAGCAAAGGCGTCCAGGACGAGGTATCCGCCACACCCTCGCTTGTGCGTCTGGGCAGTCCCGACGACCTGCCCGTCGAACGGCGGCTGGTCTTCTTTCTCCACTCCCGAGAGCCAGAAAATTTTCCCCGCGATGAGCGGATCGAGGTAGCCGCGGCCGACGGAAGTTTCCGTACCGTGCTGGCGCTGGCCGACGGCAGCCTGATGCTCGAGGATGCAAAGACCGCCCTGGGAGACCTGGAGCCTCTGGCGCGATTCGGCTCCTCCGCCTTTGGACCGGTGCGCGTGCGCGCGATCTTTGCAGATGGTGCGGCCGGCGACCNNGCCAAACCCTGCACGCTGACCGGAACCAATCTCTTCCTGGCCGCGTCCATCGCCGCCACATCGAAGTTCTACCACCCCACCGACGTGCCGCCGGAGTTTACAGGAACCCAGTTGAGCGTTCCTCATCCGGCCAACGGCGTACTCTACCTGAAGCTGCGCGACGACCCGGCAACGGTGCAGACGCTCACCATGCCGGTATTGATGCCCACGACCCCGCTGGAGGCGCAACCGGCCACTGCGCCGGCCATTCCGGCGCAGACCCCGCCCGCGGCTCCCCCGGCCACACCGCTGCCAACGCCTGTCAAGATCGAGCCGTGAGAGCTGGTGGGGTTTCAATGCCTGTTCGGATACTAGCGTTCAGATGTCGCCGGAACAGACGTCCGGTGACATTTTATTCCTGCTAAGGTCAGTACTCGCGGAAAGTCCGCAACTACCCTAGTTGAAGTAGGCCTTGTTCTTCTCGGCAAAATGCGCCTTGTCGGCCGGCAGATCGTCGATGGAAAAGATTGCGCCCTGTGCGCAGATCGATGCGCAGTTGCCACAGTCGATGCACTCATCCGGGTTGACGAACAACTGGGAGACGCCGGCAGCGGTTGGATCGTCGGCTGCCGCGGGCATAATGGCTGAGGTGGCGCATTCGGCCGCGCAGACAAAGTCCTTGATNNCCTTGGTAGTTTGGGCGCTTCTGGCACCTGCGCCATCCATCCAAGGCTATTGAGTCCCAGCCCACTGGCTCCGTGATTCAGATCACAGGGGGGCAGCTTGCAGGACGCGGCCAGGAGGTTTTGAGCTTCCTGGCCGCTCTGCGATATCCGCCTGAAAATTCACAGTTCTTGTCTGCCTAGAACCCGGCCTGCGCCGCGTTCAGTTCCACCTGTGCCACTTGCGTGCGCGCCCACTCGACCGGCTCGCCATAGTGGCCAGCCACCACCGCGGCGGCCTTGTCTTCATCCAGGTAGGGCCGCACCGCGGCCAGTTTGATGTTTTNNTGGCTCGCCACCATCGCTGCAGCCTTGCCTTCATCCATGTAGGGCCGCACAGTGGCCAGCTTGATGGTGGATTGAGAGGCCATCCGCGCCACCGCAACCTTGCTGGAGACTGACTGCACCAGCGCTAGAATCGCCAGCACGACTGTTCCCACGGCGTTGATGGCGTTCAATACAGACTTCTGGCTGGCGGG
>PMYF01000859.1:0-2638 GCA_003171295.1 Acidobacteriota bacterium
GAAGTGCTGCAGGCCATGCGTGCAGTACGCCGCGCCGATCTGGGAATCAAGTCTTCCTGGAAGGATTCCAAAATCCTGCTGGAGTTTCTGGTGTGGCAAATCGTGGTGGGCAAATCGCCCTCGGGCGAAGCCGCCCTCGGCGATGAAGTCCCCGTGCCCTCGGCGGACTGAGACCTCAAATCTCTTTGTCCTCTCCCGAGCGGAGAGCGCGTCCCGCAGGGCGGTGCGGGTGAG
This sequence comes from Acidobacteriota bacterium, assembly GCA_003171295.1. Classification (GTDB taxonomy): domain Bacteria; phylum Acidobacteriota; class Terriglobia; order UBA7540; family UBA7540; genus Bog-366. The sequence continues at coordinate 235 of PMYF01000859.1, forward strand.
GGGTTACTTCATTTGCCGCTTGTCACTGCTGGTAAGGGGGGCGTGGGGGCATGAAATCCTCAGAAGACTTTTGGATGGGGAAGGCACGAGTACCCCCGGGCGTAAGCCCGGGGATAAGCTGAACATTGACCGTTTCTTCTTACGCCAGCGAATTGAAGGCGACCGTCAGCCGCGACTTGTGGCGGGCAGCGGTGTTGGGATGCAGGATGCTTTTGTGAACGGCCTGGTCGATGATCGTCAACGTGGGCTTCAACAACGCCTCCGCCGCGGCTTTGTCCTTGGCCTTGAGCGCCGCGCGGAACTTGCGGATCTGGTGACGCAGCCGCGTCGTGTGTGCAGTGTTCAGTTCGGTGCGCTTGGAGGTTTGCTTGATGCGCTTCAGTGCGGATTTATGACTTGCCACGGAAACTCCTTTTGAGCAGAATGCAATCCTTCAATGTAGCAGATTGCCTTTAGAACCGTCAACGGTGAACGCGCATGCCTGAGCCTTCCACTGCCCCGGAACTTCCTGTCCTCCTGGATGCTGCCAAGATCGCCGCACGCGTCCGCGAACTCGCCGCGGAGATCTCACGCGACTACCCGGGCCGCACTCCCCATCTGGTCGGCGTCCTCAAAGGCGCCTGGGTTTTTATGGCGGACCTCATCCGGAACCTTTCCATCCCCTGCACGGTGGATTTTCTAGGCATCGCGAGCTACGGCACCGGTACCATCTCTTCCGGTGAAGTAAAGATCACCAAGGACCTTGACCTCAGCATCGAAGGCCGCGACGTCCTGATCATCGAAGACATCCTCGACACAGGGCGCACTTTTCGCTACTTGCAGGAACTGCTTGCGGCGCATGCGCCGCGCAGCCTGAAGCTTGTTACGCTGCTCGACAAGCGCTCGCGCCGCGAGGTTCCCGTCCGGGCCGATTACGTGGGTTTTGATATCCCCGACGTGTTCGTGGTGGGCTACGGCCTGGATTTCGACCAGAAGTTTCGTCACCTCCCCGACGTGCGCTATATTCCCAAATTGCCTTCGCAATGATTCTGGTCCTTGTAGCGCCGACCGGAACCTGTCCCGACATCGTCGGGAGGTCGGCATTCTTATTGGTCTCCAATCGTGCTGACCTAAAGGTCAGCGCTACTGAACTGCTCGACCGCCATTGTGCTGGTGTCATTTGGGATGAGACCCCTTTCGAAACACTGGTCATTCNNCCCGCGAAAGCGGGAATCCAGCCCGTCGGCGGCGCATTTCCAACGGCTGGCAGAGTAGATTCCCGCTTTCGCGGGAATGACTGCACCTTGGAGCGCCCCCGTCCCGCAATTGAAACCAATGCCCGCCCCCCCCAAACGCCCTTGCGAGTTTCTTCGTGGAGCAAGTTATAATGACCAGGCGAGCCTGCCATACCCATGGAAGAATTCTCCACGCCACTCATGCGGCAATACAGCGCCATTAAGGAGCGCCATCCGAACGCGCTCCTCCTGTTTCGCCTGGGCGATTTCTACGAACTCTTCTTTGAAGACGCCGTGGTCGCCTCGAAGGAACTCCAGATCACGCTGACTTCCCGCAACAAGGAGAAAGGCGTCCCGGTGCCGATGTGCGGCGTCCCCTACCACGCCGCGGAGGGTTACATCGCCAAGCTCATCCGGCGCGGCTTCCGCGTAGCCATCTGTGACCAGATGGAAGATTCACGGGTGGCCAAGAAGTTGGTGAAGCGGGAAGTGACGCGGGTGGTAACGCCGGGCACGGCGATTGATTCGCAAGTCCTCGAGCCCCGCGCGAACAACTACCTGGCGGCCATCGTGCGGCGCAATGGCGCGGCGGGCCTGGGGCTGCTGGACCTCTCGACCGGCGACTTCCGTGCCACGGAGTTTTTGGGGGAGGAATCTCTGACGCGCCTGCAGGACGAGCTCGACCGCATGCAGCCGAGCGAGTTGCTGCTCGTTTCGGGCGCCTCGAGCCCGTTCGACAGCCGCACGGGTTTCGGCTCGACCGTTACCGAAACGCCGCTCGATGACTGGGTATTCAATGAAGAGTACGGCGCGCGCCTGCTGCGCGACCATTTCCGTGTGGCGACCCTGGCCGGCTACGGCCTGGAGGGCCATCCGCTCGCGGTGGCTGCAGCCGGAGCCATCCTCCACTACGTGCGCGAAACGCAACGCGGCTCGCTTACGCACCTCGACAGTATTCGCTTCTATCAGCAGCAGGACTCGTTGTTTCTCGATCCCGCCACGCTGCGCAACCTGGAACTGGTGGAACCGGCGTTTGGTGAGTCCCGGGCCTCGACGCTGCTCGGCGTACTGGACGATTGCGCCACTTCGCTCGGGGCGCGCAAGCTCAAGGCCTGGATGTTGCGCCCCTCTCTCGACCGCGCGGAGCTCGAGGCGCGTCTCGATGCTGTGGAAGAACTGGTGAAGAACAC
>PMYF01000859.1:2682-3587 GCA_003171295.1 Acidobacteriota bacterium
CTCACCCATTTTCAAGCGGCCCGTCTGGGCGAGCTGCAGGCGCGACTCGACGTACTCGCTGACATCCACGAATTGCTGGAGAGATCGATCCATCCCGAGCCGCCGGTGGCCCTGAACGAAGGTGGCTTGCTTCGCCCTGGCTACCATGCCGAAATCGACGAGCTGCGCGACCTCGGGCAGAACAGCAAGCGCCTGCTTGCCCAGATTGAGCTGCGCGAGCGCGAGCGTTCCGGCATTTCCTCACTCAAGGTGCGCTTCAACAACATCTTTGGCTACTATATCGAAATCTCCAAAGCGAACCTGCATCTGGCGCCGGCCGATTACGAGCGTAAACAGACGCTGGTCAATGCCGAGCGCTTCTCCACCCCGGAGTTGAAGGAACTGGAAGTCAAAATCCTCGAGGCCGAGGAGCGCCGCCAGGCGCTCGAACGTGACCTTTTCATCGGTATCCGCCGCCAGGTGGGGAACGAAGCCGCGCGTCTGCGCCAGACCGCGGCGGTGCTGGCGGAAGTCGACGTGCTCGCCTGCTTCGCGCACCTTGCCACCGAACGCGACTATCGCCGTCCCGAATTCTCCGACGACGGCGAATTGCTCATCCAGCAGGGACGCCACCCGGTCATCGAGCGCATCGTGGAAGAAGGCCAATCCGGCAGGTTCATTCCCAACGACCTCTACATGAATGGCAGCGCGGACCTGTTGTTAATCGTCACCGGGCCGAACATGGGCGGGAAATCGACCTACTTGCGCCAAGCCGCGCAGATTGCTCTACTGGCGCAGATGGGGAGCTTTGTTTCCGCCACCCGCGCCAAGCTTCCCATCTTCGACCGCATTTTCACCCGCATCGGCGCGTCCGACAACCTGGCACGTGGCCGCTCAACCTTCATGGTGGAGATGACGGAGGCGGC
>PMYF01000499.1 GCA_003171295.1 Acidobacteriota bacterium
AATCGGTATTGAACGCCTTCGTCGATGGGGATCTTCAGGTCCACCTGCTTGCCACGCCCCCAACTCCAGAAAAAGAACGGCCAGCGCCGCCCCGTGTCGACCATCTTGGTTTGGGGTTCCTTCGGCAACGCATAAAAATAACCGTGGTCGCGGTAAAGGTCCCGGAGGTTTTCGAGGTCAGCGTAGATGCGGTCCTTGTCATAGGTCTTGTGAAACCAGTAGAACCAGGGAGGCAGCCCCGTGGGGCGCGAATACTTCATGGCCCGCTGCAGTTGGAGGTCCGAGAACACGGTATTCCCGTCAAACCGCACGCTGCCGACTTTTACCTTGGGGCCTTCCACAACGATGAAAAGCAGCGCCACAGAGTTGGGCGGAATGGTACGGGTGCGGTGCCGCACGGTGGCGAACATCTTGCCGTGCGCGGCCAACAACCCCTGCAGCACGACCTCCGCATGCTTGATGACGACCGGGTCATACTGAGATTGGATGGAGAGGCCAACCTTCTGCTTCTTGTATTCGTCCAGCACATCCGACGTCTGCACGCTGCTCAAGCCCTTGTAGTCTATGCTGCGGACCAGCTTCTTCTCCCGCACGTAAAAAGTCAGAATCTTATTGCCATTGGGTGCGTCGGCGATTTCCAGCCGAATATCATCCAGGAAGCCGGTGTTCCACAGCGACATGAAATCGCGCTCCAGGGCGCTCTCATCGTAGACGTCGCCGGCTTTGGAATAGACCCGGGCTCGGAGTGTAGCTGCGGGAACCCGCCGGTTGCCCCGAAACACGACCTGCTCGATCGTCGGCTTGTGTTCTTCCTCGGGTGGTTGGGTGGGCGCCGGGGGATTTTCCAGTTTCTGCCCCTCTGCCGGAGCACCTTTGGGAGTTTCCAGTTGCAGGTTCTGGGGTGGCGATTGCGGCTGCGCTCCCGCCTTGGGCGCGGGTTGCGAGGCAGGGGACTGGGGAGCCTCGGGGGTTTCCAACTTAAGCTGCCCCGGGACCGGCTCTTCCGTTTTCTTCTCCGCAGGTTTGGGGGACGTGGATTCTTTCTTCTCCACGGCGGGCGGAGGGTTCTGTGTTTTCGCATCCGCGGGAGGGTTCTGCGCATTCATCAGCAGAGGCGACGACAAAATCAGGGCCACGGTGAAAACACCTAACCTGCACGCCCTTCGTCGAAGTCCAGCCAGGTACAAACTCGTCTTTTTCAAGAGAACGCGTTCCCCCTCACACCTCGGAAAATCAAGACAATCCGATGCTAGGATTCCGCCAGAAGTTGGCCGGAAGTATTCTTATACCAGAAAACGCCTCCCCGTCTCCTGGAGATTTGGGCTTCGCAGGAACCGGGTGCGTGGATTGTCCGCTTGGCGGTCGGGATAACCGTGGCGACTCGCCCTAGTGGGAGAGCGGTGTGGCCCCGACCAGTTTGTCGTTTACGGAGCGATAGTAGAGCCCCTCGTTCTCGACGGTAACTTCCAAAACCGCCGGAGGGTGAATCTCACCCTGGATTAACGCCTCCGAGAGCGGATCTTCAACGTACTTCTGCAAAGCGCGTCGCAGCGGCCGAGCGCCGTAAGAGCGGTCAGCGCAAGTTTTGTCCATAATCCACTTGCCAGCCTCGGGCGAGAGCGTCAGCGAAATGCTCTTCTGCATCAGATTCTGATTCATCTGCCCAACCAGCAGTTCCAGGATCTGGATCAGGTCATTATCATTCAGGGCGTTGAACACGATGGTTTCATCGAGGCGATTCAGAAACTCAGGATTGAACAGCCGCTTCACCTCGCTCATCACCAATTCTTCCGCCTTCTTTTCCGTGGTGCCTTCCGCGCCAGACTGGAACCCCAGGTGCGACCGGCGCTCCAGATAACGCGCCCCGATGTTTGAAGTCATGATGATTATCGTGTTCTTGAAATCCACCGTGTTTCCGAGCCCGTCCGTTAGCTGGCCATCCTCGAAGACCTGCAGGAGAATGTTAAACAAATCCGGGTGGGCCTTTTCAATCTCATCCAGCAGAATCACGGAATACGGCGCCCGGCGCACGCGCTCGGTGAGTTGGCCACCCTCCTCGTAACCCACGTAGCCCGGCGGCGAGCCAATCAACTTCGACACCGAGTGCTTCTCCATGAACTCGGACATGTCGAAGCGGACCAGGGACCGCTCCGAGCCAAACATGAAGGCGGCCAGCGAGCGGGCCATCTCCGTCTTGCCCACACCCGTCGGACCCAGGAACAGGAACGAGCCCACGGGCCGGCCCGGCACCTTCAATCCCGCACGGGAGCGGCGAATGGCGCGCGCCAGGGCGCTAATGGCACGGTCCTGGCTGATGATGCGCTTGTGCAGCTCTTCTTCGATCCGCAGCAGCTTGGAGCTCTCTTCCTCCTTAATGGAGGTGACGGGGACGCCCGTCCAGCGCGAGACCACTTCCTCAATATCTTCGCGCGTCACCACGCCCATGGCCGTCTCGTCAATGTTGTACTTTTCGCGCAGCAGNNTCGATCATTTCCTCGGGCAGCGAACTCTGCCGCAGCTTCACCCGTGCCCCCGCTTCGTCGATCAGATCCACTGCCTTGTCCGGGAGAAAGCGATCGGGAATGTAACGATTGGAATGATAGACGGCATCGTTCAGGGACTCGTCCGTGTAGGTCACGGCGTGGAACTTTTCATAGCGGTCCTTGATGCCGAAGAGAATCTTGATGCCTTCGCTTTCCGAGGGCGGCGGGACCTTCACGGCCTGGAAGCGCCGCTCCAGCGAGCGGTCCTTTTCGATGGACTTGCGATACTCGGCCGGAGTCGTGGCGCCGATGCACTGAATCTCCCCGCGCGACAGCGCCGGCTTCAAGATATTGGCGGCGTCGAGCGAGCCTTCCGCGGAGCCCGCGCCCACCAAAGTGTGCAACTCGTCAATGAAGATGATGGCGTTCTGCGCCTCCATCAGTTCCTTCATGATAGTCTTCAGCCGCTCTTCAAACTGGCCGCGATACTTGGTTCCCGCCACGATCAGCGAGAGATCCAGGGCCAGGATGCGTTTCTCGGCCAGGAACGACGGCACATCACCGTCGGCGATGCGTTGCGCCAAGCCTTCCACGATGGCGGTTTTGCCCACGCCCGGTTCGCCGATTAGCACAGGGTTGTTCTTGGTACGGCGGCAAAGAATCTGCACCACCCGTTCCAGTTCGGCGTCGCGGCCAATCAGCGGGTCAAGCTGGTTTTCCATGGCCGCTTGCGTCAGGTCGCGGCTGAACTCACCCAGCAGCGAAGTCTCTTTGGGGCGGCTGGGAGTGGCCTTTTCGCTCTGCACGCGGGTCATTTCCTCGCGCAGCGCGGAGAGCCGCAGGCCACGCTCGTGCAGGATTTCGGCTGCGAACGACTTGTCCTCACGCAGCAGGCCGAGCAGCAGGTGCTCCGTGCCGATGTGTTTGTGGGCCAGGCGCTCGGCTTCCTCCGCGGCATAAGCCAGCACACGCTTGCACTCCTGGCTGAGCGGCAGGTCCACGGAGGTGGAAACCTTCTCGCGAATGGGCGTGCGTCCCTCAATCTGTTTGCGTATGGATTCAATGGAGGCGTGGGAACGCAGAAAACGGTTCGTGAGGGCCTTATCTTCGCGCAGCAATCCCAAGAGCAGGTGCTCCGTCTCAATATAGGGGCTGCCGAACTGGCTGGCTTCGTAGCGCGCAAAAAAAATCACGCGTCGCGCTTTTTCCGTGTACCTCTCGAACATAGCTCCTCAGTTCTTTTTGGAACCCCGCCTCCCCTGCCCTACGCCCTGCCCAGGGAGTGCGGGGGTCATGGAACCATGGGAACTAGCGTTTCCGTCAGCTTTCCATTCGCCAAGCGCAAGGTCCGATTGGCGCGACGGGCCAAGTCCAAATTGTGCGTCGCCAACACCGAGGTCAGGCGATGCGAACGGTGCAGGCCTTCCAGCAAATCACTCACGCGCTGCGCCGTGCTGTGGTCCAGGCTTCCAGTAGGCTCATCCGCCAGCAGCAGGGCCGGTTGATTGGCCAATGCTCGGGCCAGTGCCACCCGCTGCTGTTCCCCGCCGGAAAGCTCTCCCACGCGGCGCCCCAAGGCGTTCCCCAAGCCGACTTCGGCCAGCAACTCCCTGGCGCGCGTCCGGGCATCGGGAAACTCGCGCCCGCCAATCAATTGAGGAATCACCACGTTCTCGAGCGCGCTGAACTCTGGCAGCAGATAGTGCATTTGCCAGACAAAGCCTATCTTCTCATTGCGATACAGAGCGCGCTCATCTTCAGAGAACTCGCTCAACCGCTCCCCTTCAAAGTATACCTCACCCCTCGTTGGAGTGTCCAGAGCGGCCAGCAAATGCAGCAGCGTTGTCTTACCGGAACCCGACTCTCCCACCAGCGCCACGAATTCGCCGGAACTAACTTCGAAACTCAAATTCTCAAAAACCGCTACCTGCTCACTGCCGGAATGGAAAATCTTGGCAAGGCCCTCAGCCCTTAATGCCGCCTTCGTTGAGACCCTCAGCTTTTCGTGAGAGAGCACCACAAGCCATCTTACCACAGGAAGACTTTGCACCCCACGGTTTACCCTGACACACTCGCGCGCGCAGAGCCCAGACGTGGAAAAACATCGATCGAGACCACACGGTTCCAGGATTCTTAGGCCGGTGAGTGCTCGCCGGAGAGCCCCGTTCCAAACCTTTCGAAAACAGGATCGATGCTCTCGAGAAAACGTCCCGTATCCAATCGTCCTTCTCGCAACAAAGCGACGGCATCCCTCACTGCATCCAGATCCGGCCCGGACATCCTGGCAAACTCCGGGAGGAGAATCCGCTCGACATCCCGGGGCTCAAGCTTGAGGAGTCCGTCGCCATATTCCCTTCTTTGGGGTCTGATGAATTCGGCACACAAGGAAGAGTTCAGATAGGCAAACAGGATCTCGCGAAGACTGGAGAACGACGGACGCAAATAGATGCCATGAAATGTTGTGAGGTTGAGGATGCGTGCCTCGTTCAGGACGAAGCGCGGCCGCCCTCGGTAAAATACGGTCACCCAAATGTCCGCCGGAGAACGTTGTTCCGGCCGGTACCACGGATGCCGGTTCCTGGTGAGGAACTTTTCGTGGACGGCAAGGCGCTCCCCACGGGCAAGGTAACGGCGCATCGCGGGGGTCAGTTCGCCGCCCGGATACAAGAGGTAGCATTTCTTGTTGCCGGTCCTGAGACGTTCAAAATCCCTCGCCGTGAAAACCAACTCGCCCGCCTGGGCGGACTTGGTCACACAAGCTCTGACCTCATCCTCCGATAGCCCGCCTTGCCTCCTCTCCAATTCACTCAGCGTAAAATATTCATTCGAGCCCGTGGCAATCCCACGGGAACACCTTGCCAGGCTTTCCAGGGGTGGAAGCAGATCCGGGTGGTTCCGCGGGCGCGCTGTATAGAAGTAATTGTGCCATTTCAGATCGGGGTCAAGACTCCCGGCATCAAGGGACCTGAGAGGCACTGCCGTTCCGTTGAGTATCCGTGCGCAGAGGTCGGCAAAATCCCGCGTGCCTCGGGCCCGAAATAACTTAACTTGAGCCCCCCGGGGTTTTGAGGGGCCTTTCGATATCAGAAGGATGCATGAGGTGGTCAGTGCGTCGGAAAATGCCCGCGATTCGTAATCAAGCACCAGGATGGCATCCAGCAAACGATGCTCTAGTAGGTAGGACTTGACCGCCACCCCGTAGTCCGCGTTCATGAACTCAGACGGGATGATGAAAGCACCTCGCCCCCCAGCGGCCAGCAAATTCACCGCCTTAATCAGAAACAGGCAATAGACACTCGTCATTCTGGTCAGAGATGAGCCGTAACGCCGGTTGAACTGCCCCACCAATTGCTTCTTGTCTTCGACGAAATGGTGTTTGTAGTAGGGGGGATTGCAGACTACCGCGTCGAATGGTTCTTGCAATCTATACTTTAGAAAGTCGGCTACCTTGTACTGGACGTTCGGACAGCTCTCGAGGGACTCTTTCGCGACCTTGAGGATATCCGGGTCAACATCCATGGCCAGTACGGAAGGTGCTTTACCTCCCGCTTGGTTGATGTCACTGACTTTGCGAACAAAGATTCCGGTACCGGCAGCCGGATCAAGGATCGTGCGGGGCCGCACGTCCAGAACCCACTTGACCATGAACTCAGCGATTTCCGGCGGGGTGAAAAACTGGGCCAGATCTTTACGCTTCGCTTGGGGCGTTATGCTGGTGTAGTACTGTTCCGGATCCACCGTCCATGCTTTTCGATCGAGCCTGCCTGGCGTGATGTCAACCTCCCAGTCGGGATTGCGTCAACGGAAAGCAAGCCCGGGAGGGCTGGGGCCGACCGCCGCCCCCTCCTCACTCATAACGGAGGATTTCCGCTGGGTTCAGCCTCGCCGCCGCCAGGGACGGGTAGAGCGTGGCGAGGAAGCTGATCGCGAGTGCCGCAAGCGCGATCCATACCCCGTCCATGGGGCGCGCATGGAAAGGCACGGAGGAGAGCGCATACACATCCGCCTGGAGCGGAATCAACTTGTA
>PMYF01000631.1 GCA_003171295.1 Acidobacteriota bacterium
GACTGGTCGAATCTGCCCTTTGGAGAAGTGAAACTTACCCCGAGTTTCGCGCAGGCGCATGGGACGCTGCTGACGGCACTCGATTATGCGATTTGCGCTTTCGCCGCCAGCCGGCGTGAAGTGGTCGATGCGGACGTCCTCGTGGCGCTGCAAAGTTTGGGGGAAGCTTACCGCACGTTGAGCAGCGGGATTTATTACGAGAGGGTTCCGGACCCCTCCCTGCAACGCGACCTCTATGCGGCCCTGAAGGCAGCGATCGCGGAGTTCAGCAAGGCCGAAGCGCAACGCGCCGGCATGACCACCGTACGGGACTCCGACGTCCGCGACGCGCTGATCTTCCTCACCCAGCTTGGCACCACCCGCACCAACGGCCGGCCCAAGGGCCGTGCTTATCTTGACCTGCTGCGTGCGGAGTTCCCGGAGGAGCAATTCCAAAAACCCGCGTCGAGTATCCTGCTGCCGTAGGTGTTTGCTGAAGGACGCTCCAAGAATTTCGACCTGAGCCCTGCGGGCCACGGGGGGGTGCGGTGCTCGCCCTGGCACGCCGAACCGTGTTCGGTTTTACACTGACATGAGCCAAGTCGATCAAGTTCGCACTGCGGCCGACATCGTCAAGATTGTGGGTGACTATGTCAAGCTGCGCAAAGCGGGCTCGAACTACATGGGCCTGTGCCCGTTCCACCAGGAGAAAACTCCCTCCTTTGCGGTCCATCCCGTCAAGCAGATCTTCCACTGTTTTGGCTGCGGCGTGGGCGGCGATGTTTTCAAGTTCGTGATGCAGATCGAGAGCCTCTCCTTCCCCGAAGCGCTGAGGCGCCTGGCGGAAAAGGTGGGTGTGGCCCTGGAAGAGACGGCGGGCGATGAGACCTACGACGCCAACACCAAGTTGCGCGCGGCGCTCCTGAAGCTGCACGAAGTTGCCGGCAAGTTCTTCGCCGCGCAACTGGGAGGGACAGCGGAAGGCCGCATGGCGCGCGCCTACCTGGCCGATCGCGGCGTGACGGATGAGGTGATCGGCCGTTTCCGCCTGGGCTATGCGCCAGGGGACGGTCAGGGTCTTACGCGGCATCTTTCCGGCGCCGGTTTTGAAGCGGCGCTGCTCGACAAGAGCGGCCTGGTCCTCCTCGATGTCGAGCGCCAGAGGTCTTACGATCGCTTCCGGCGGCGCATCATTTTTCCCATTGCCAACGAAAGCGGCAAGGTTGTGGCGTTCGCCGGCCGAGCGCTCGGGGACGAGCAGCCCAAATACCTGAACTCACCCGAGACGCCCATCTACACCAAGAGCCGTCTGCTTTATCACCTGGACCGCGCGGCGCAAGCGATCCGCAAGCTCGACTATGCCATTCTGGTTGAGGGCTACATGGATTGCATTGCGGTGGCCGCGAGCGGCATCGAGCAGGTCGTCGCGTCGTGCGGCACGAGTTTGACGGAAGCGCAGATTCGCCTGCTGGGCCGCTACTCGCGCCGGGTGGTGGTGAATTACGACCCGGACTCGGCTGGCATGGCCGCGACGGAGCGTTCGCTCGCGCTGCTGCTGGAGGGGGGATTTGAGGCCAAAGTGCTGGCGCTGCCGGGCGGCCTCGACCCGGACGCCTTCATCCGCAAGCAGGGGGCAGCGGCCTATGGCGACTTGCTGGCCGGCGCCCCTGCCTATCTGGATTATTTGACCGAGCGCGCCGCGGCGACCCACGACTTGCGCAAGCCGGAAGGCAAAGTGGCGGCTGCCAACGCGGTGATGCCTTTTCTGGTCAAGGTTCCCAACCCCATGTTGCGGGCCGAACTGGCAGGACGATTGGCGGAACGGCTGCGCCTGGACGAACGCCTGCTGCGCGGCGAACTGCAACGCGCCGCGGGTGCGGGGCGCGTCGAAGTGCGCGTGTCCGAAGAGGTAGCCGGCGCGCAGGCGAACCATGCCGTTAAGCAGTTGCTGCGCCTGTGCCTGGAAAGCCCGGAGATCGCGGGGGCGATCCTGCCGGGGTTGCTCGAAACCGGCGCCGCCCAGGGTTTGGTGGGGGAGGGAATCTTCACTCGCTTGTGGGAAGCCCACCAGAGAGGCGAAAAGCTGGATGTGACCAGTACGGAAGTCAATCTCTCCGAGGCAGAACGTAAGCTGGTGTTTGAGGCGCTCTTCTGGCCGGGCGACTCCCCGAACCTGGAAGTGGCGAGGGGAGCGCTGCGTTCTTTACAGTCTGATAAGCTTGAGCGCGAACTGCACGGGGTTCAGGTGGAGATCGAGCGGGCCTTACGGGAGGGCGACTCAGCCCAGATCACGCGGCTCAATATTGCCAAGCTAGAGTTAAGAAAGGATTTGGGCGCGATTTCCCGCACACAAAAAAACTCGCCCGCAGGTTGACCGATTTGAGGTATATTACATCTAACTAAATGGAGCCGTAGGAGATTGACGGCTTATAATAATTTGGCTTCAGGGTTGCCGAGGTGGCACTGCCCAGGCAAGGGGTGGCGTGTCGCCCGTTTTTGTTTTTATGTATCGACCTTGCTAGCCTGCTGCCCTTAGGGAGGCCATCGCTTTGGCGTTCGACGAGAAATTTGATCAAGTAAATAAACTCATCAGCTTAGGCAAAGAAAAGGGTTACCTCCTTTACGACGAGGTCAACGATCTTCTGCCCTCCGATGTGCATTCCGCGGAAGACCTGAACGATCTTCTTTCCATGTTTGACAACGAGGGGATTGAGATCGTGGACTCCCCGCGGGCTAAGGCTGCCGAAGGCGCGGCGCTCGATAAGCCTGACGAGGTCAAGGCTGAGGAGGGTGGTGAGGATGTCGAACTGGATCTGACCCCCGGAGCGCTCGACAAGACCAACGATCCGGTGCGCATGTACCTGCGGGAAATGGGCACGGTGCCGCTGCTGACCCGCGAGGGGGAAGTTGAGATCGCCAAGCGCATCGAGCGTGGCCAATTGAATGTCTTGAAGACGCTTTCGCGTTCTCCCATCGTGATCCAGACGCTTTTTGAACTGGCCGCGAGGCTCAGGGCGGGGCAGAAGTCCATCAAGGAAGTGGTGGTATTTGATGACGACGAGTTGACCGAAGACCGGGTCGCTGCGCGTTTGAAGGACATTGTCGCCACCATTGAAGAGATGGAGCGGCTCTACAAGAAACTCGGTCAGTTGCGCGCCAAACGCGACGCGATTCCGCGCAGCAAGCGGCCGCGGGAATATCGCCGTTACAGTTGGGTGGCGGCCGAGCATCGCATCATGATTTCGAAGCTAGTCCGTTCCATCCCCTACACCCACACGCAGCGCAAGGCGCTGATCGGGACGATCCGCCAGGCGGCGGACGAAATGCGGCCGCTGGAGCGCGAGGCCAACCGGCTGGAAAAGCGCGTGGAGGCCACCCGCGCCAACGGCAACCGCGAGCTGCGCAAGGAGCTGCGCGAGGCCCGGTCAAACCTGGGCGATTTCGAGGGGCGCATTCAGGCCTCGGCCCTGGAGCTGCGCCGCAGCTATCAGAACATCATGAACGGCGAGGAGCGGGCGGAAGCCG
>PMYF01000604.1 GCA_003171295.1 Acidobacteriota bacterium
CCGATCATGACCGCCAGCGGTGTGTAGAGCAGGCGCAAAGGTTCGTGGATAACGTGCAGCGCCAGCAAGAGGTTGTTGATCACACCTTCGCTGCGCAGGATAACCATCCAGGCATAGGTGCGAATGAGGAAACTGGTCCAGAAGGGGATGATCACCAGCATCAGCAGCACGGTTTTCCAACGCTTCGAAACGCGCAGGGCCAGGGTGTAAGCGACTGGATAACCGAGCAAGGCGCAGGACGTGGTGGTGACGAGGGCCATCCAGAACGACCGCCAGTAGACCTCCAGGTAAAGGGGCTGGAAGGCTCGCCCATAATTGGACACCCCCAGCGTCCAGTCAATCGTCCCATAAGGCGAGCGGTGTGCGAAGCTCACGGCTAACAGGTAAGCCAGAGGGAGAAGGAAAAAACCCACCAGCCAGATCAGGCTCCCCGAAAGAAGTGTTGCCGTTCGGTATTCGGGACGACGACGAAAGAATTGGAGGACGGTCTCCATGCTGGTGCATGACACCTTACGCGGTCTAAGCAGCCGGGCGCCCGCTGCGGCGAAAGCTGCCGGCTTCCCCAAAATCGCGCGAGCAGCAGTGTAGCGCAGACAGGTTGTTTACGTCTGCGGCTTTTTGTTTCTCACAGCGGACCTCCGGGGACTGCGAGCCACCGCCGTGCCTGAAAATGCGCGGCTCGGTCCTGAGCCGATTCGGATGGTTGGGTGTATGCTATTCCCATGGGGCCAAGGGGGACTGTGCTGCGCAAGCGATGGGGATGGAGAATTGTTCTCCTCCTGGGCGTGTGGCTCTCGTCTCTGCTACCCGTGACTGGGCAAGCTGCGCCGCAGCAAGCCACCGGGCCAAATCAGAGCGCCCCTCCGCCGGCTGTTCCCACGACTGCAGACGATTTCTTCAAACAAGGCAACGAGTCCGCGCGCCAAGGCAAGTGGGACGATGCCATTGGCGCTTACAAGAAGGCCCTCAGCCTCAGGCCGGACTATCCGGAAGCGCATTACAATCTCGGGAACGCCTATGCCGCGGAGCAGAAAAACACTGAGTCCCTGCGCGAGTATCGGGAAGTGCTCCGCCTGCGGCCGGACTTCCCGGGCCTCCACTTGAATGTCGGCGCGCTGGAAGAATCCGCCGGGAGGCTTCCCGAGGCCATCGCGGAGTATCGGACCGAAATCCGCCTGCACCCCTCCCATGCCGACGCCCACCTGGACTTGGCCAACGCGCTCGCCGCCAGCCGGGCCTTCCCTGAAGCGGTCGAAGAGTACCGCACCGCGCTGGCACTCGCGCCGCGCGACGGGGAAGTTCGCATGGGGCTGGCGGGCGCACTACTGCAATCGGGGAATGCCAAGGCTGCGGTGGCGGAATATCGTCATGCCCTGGAACTGGATTCCCGCAGCCCCGACGCCCATGCCGGTCTCGCCGCGGCGCTGACCCAGGCCGGGAACATTGCCGAAGGCATCGAGGAGTATCGCGCGGCTTCGCGCCTGCGCCCCAACGACCCCGAGCTCCACCTGAGTCTGGCCGGAGCCCTGCACGCCACCGGCGACATGATTCACGCCATCCAGGAATACCGCCAGGCGGTCGAGCTTCGCCCCGAACAAGTGGACTATGCTTTCGCTCTGGCGCTCGCCTTGCGGGAGGCCGGCGATTACGGCGGCGCCATCGAGGAGTTGCAGCGCGTCATCCGCCTGCGGCCGGATCACGCCGGAGCGCATGCGGAACTCGCCGCCGCCCACCTCTCCACAGGGAACCACTCGGCTGCCGTCAGCGACTACCACGAAGCTCTACGCCTGCGGCCCGCCGATCCGGCGCTGCACGAAGCTCTGGGCCTGGTCCTCCGCAAGACCGGCGACCTGACGGAGTCGATTCGCGAACTGCGCAAAGCCACCGAACTGGCTCACGACGAAGCGGACTACCATCGCAACCTGGGAGAGGCTCTGCAGGCCTCCGGTGACGTGGCGGGCTTTGTCCAGGAATACCGGGAAGAGGTTCGCCTGCGCCCCGATGACCCCGATGCCCACGCCCACCTGGCCAACGCTTACCAGGCCGCTCAAGACCTCCCGAACTCTCTCGGGGAGTATCAAGTGGCGTTGAAGCTGCGGCCGTTGAGTCCCGAATTCCATTTTCGGGCCGCGCTGGTTCTGGAAGCGCTGGGGAGAGGGCCGGAAAGCCGAGCGCAGCTTGAACAAGCGGTTCACCTGCGGCCGGACTACGCTGAAGCCCTTGTGGCTTTGGGTGATTCACTCGCCCGGGAGAAACAGTTCGCACTGGCCGTGCCGACGTACCGCGAGGCGCTGCGCTTGCGGTCGGATGATCCCAGCCTGCATGTGAGCCTGGCGGCAGCTTTGCGCGAGAATGGTGACCGGGAGGGCGCACTCGCCGAGGCGCGGGAAGCCGTGCGCCTTAATCCCACCCATCCTGACTATCAGCGCGAGCTGGGAAATGCACTTTTCACCCGCGGCGATTTCCAGGGAGCCGCCGAAGCCTTTCGCGCCAGCCTGGGGCAGCACGAAGACCCGCAGACAGAGGAAAATCTGGGGCTCGCGCTCGGCCAGTCGGGGGATTGGCAAAACGCGGCCGAGGCCTTTCGCGCCGCGCTGAAGGGCCGGCCGGAGTGGTCCGAAGCTCACCTGAATCTTGCGAACGCCCTTACTCACCTGAACAATCCCGCCAGCGCGGCGGCAGAAGCGCAGGCAGCTCTGCGCGTGACCCCGAATCTCCCCGAAGCCCATTTCAGTCTCGGCAATTCCTGGTTGCGCTTGGCCAGGACGGAGGAGGCTGTCCAGGAATATCGGGAGGCTTTGCGCTCCAAGCCGGACTACGCCGAGGCCCGCCTGGCGCTGGCCAGCGCCCTGCGCCAGCAGGGCAGCATCGCGGAAGCCATCTCGAACTACCGCGAATACCTGCAGGTACGCCCCCAGGAGGTCAGTGCCCGCATGGCCCTGGCCAGTGCCTTAGAGAGCCAGAACGATCTTGCCGGCGCCATTCACGAATACGAGGAAGCCATCCGCCTGCGCCCGGACTATCCCAATGCGCATTACAACCTCGCGGTGAGGCTCGAAGGCGCGGGCCAGTTCACGCGCGCCCGCCAGGAGTATGAGGCCTACCTCCAGCTGGCTCCCAACGCTCCCGATGCCGGGCAGGTGTCCAAGCACTTGAAGGAAGTCGGCTCATCGCGCCATCAGAAGTAGGCCCTTCTGGACCGGCCTGAACTTCCCACCTTGGCTATTGACCGGCAGGCCCAAATTCCGTAGCCTGTAGGGCGGAGTTATACTTTGGCGCCGCATTTCTGCTGCGCCACCTAGGAGCTTTCATGCGCAATCAGCCTGAATCTGCTTTGCAAAGTCTTTTCCGTGAGATTGCGGAGCCCGGCAGGATATCCCTCAAGCAACTGGCCCGGAACCTTGGTGTGAAATCCTCGTCGTTGCCCGCGAAAATTAGTCCCCTCGTCCACAGAAGTCTCGTCTGCTATAAGAGCCACCGCAGAAGCATCGGTGTCAACCCTGACTTCGGCTATGTGTTGGGCATCGACCTGGGCGGGAGTCATCTCCACTTTGCCTTGGCGGATTTTTCCGGGGAGATCCTCGAGGACACCACGGTGAAGATCCAGCCGGAAGATGGGCCGCGCAAGATGATCGCTCAGATCAAGGAGACCGCCCATTCCCTGGCTCAAAAAGGGGCCCAGGGCCGGCTTCTGGCGATTGCCGTCAGCGTCCCCAGTCCCGTGGACCCCCAGCACGGAATCGTGACGTTCGCCAACAACCTTCCCGGCTGGAAGGACATTCACCTTGCTCACGAGTTGGAACGGGAGTTCCGGGTTCCCGTCTTCATGGAAAATGACGCCAA
>PMYF01000529.1 GCA_003171295.1 Acidobacteriota bacterium
TCTGATCGCATACATGCCAAACAACCTTATAGATGCGCCACCCGCCGCTACAGAAGTCAGGCCGCATGCCTCCCCGGCGGAGGTCTGTGCTCCACACGCCCCAAAGCGCGCCAACCTATCCCAGCATGAGCCAAATACTTGCCTGCATCCCCGGCCGTTAATCCCCACCAGATGTAGGGGTTAGGTCATTCCCACACCCCGTGATCTTGTGGTTTTCCCTTTACAAGGCCAACCGAGTGTGCTAATTATTCATCGAACTTATTGGGGGCTTCGCGTCAGCCTTATTGCAAGCGCCGGAAGGAAGGATCGGGTTGCGGCGGCCGGTCAGGGAGCATGCTTGACTGCTGGAACGGGCAAGCGAGGAGAGCGCCCACGCCAGCCGCATCAACGACCCTGGGCGCGAGCCCACGGAGCCTCTGGCTTCCAGGTCGGGAAGACTCCGGGACCTTTCGTCGTGCGCAACTCGGCCAGGGGGGCGGAATTTGTATAAGCTAAAGAAACTCGAACTGCTCGGCTTCAAGTCCTTCGCAGACCGCTCGCGGCTGGCGTTCGCCGAGGGCACTGCGGCAGTGGTCGGACCGAATGGTTGTGGCAAGTCCAATCTTTCGGACGCCATCACCTGGGTGCTGGGCGAACAGAGCGCGCGACTGCTGCGCGGCGAGCGCATGTCCGACGTGATCTTCAACGGCAGCGGCACGCGCCCCCCCACGGGCATGGCGGAAGTCAGCATGACTCTCACCGACCCGGAATATAGCCAGGCGGGGCTGCCGGAAGAAGCGGAGCCAACGCAAGAGAACGGGTCCTCCCCCGCGGAACCGGCCAGCTTGGAGGCGGATACCTCCGGCCATGGGAATGGCAACGGAAATGGCAATGGCAACGTCAACGGCACGGGCGCGCCGGCCCGGCAGTTCCGCCACCGCGCCGGCGAAATCACCGTCACCCGTCGACTATTCCGGTCTGGCGAGAGCGAGTACCTAATCAATGGCGACCTCTGCCGCTTGCGCGATATTCAAGATTTGTTCATGGGAACCGGACTAGGCCCCGAATCCTACGCCATCATTGAGCAAGGACGCATTGGGCAGATCCTCAGTTCCAAACCCTCCGACCGCCGTCTGATCCTGGAAGAAGCCGCCGGCGTATCGAAATTCAAAACACGCAAGCGGCTGGCCGAGGCCAAGCTGGAGGCGTCGCGGCAGAACCTGGCGCGCATCGCCGACATCCTGGAAGAAGTCTCGAAGCAGGTGAACTCACTGAAGCGCCAGGCTTCGAAGGCGCGCCGTTACCGGGAACTGCACGAGGAACTGCGCGGCAGGTTGAAGACTGTCCTGACTTCCCGCCTGAAGGCGTTGGAGGCTGAAGTTCAGCGGCTGCGCGCGGACCATGCCCAAATACAGGAGACCTGCCTGGTTGCGGCTCAGGAACTGGAGGCGCTGGAACACGAGCAGAAATCCGCCACCCAGCGGCATGAGGAACTGGAGAGCCAGCTCACCCAATGCCGGGAGCGGCTGGCGCAGGGTGGCCTGGAGCGCGAACGGCGGCTCTCTCGCCTGGAGCAGGTAAAACAGCAAGCTACGGCTTTGGAGGCGCGCGGGGAGGAAGCGACCGTCGAGAGTGCGGAACTCCAGACCCAGCTTGAGTCTCTCGCGCAGCAAACCGCCGAACGCACCAGGCTGGCAGAACAACTGCAGCAGGAGTGGACGGCAGCGAAAGACACTCTGGCACAGGTTTTGATGCGCCAGGAGGCTCTGAACTTCCAGCTCAGCGTCGCCGAGCAGGATGTCGATTCCTGCCGCCAATCCCTGCTCGCTGCCGTCAGCCAGGCGGCGGAGCTTCGCAATCAGCTCGTACAAGCGGAAGAGGCGGGACTGGCAATCGAGCGTCAGGCAGCTCGCACCCAGGCGGACAAGTCCCGCGTCGAGGCCGAGCATGGCCGGCTTGCCGCGGAGCTTGAGTCCTACATCTCCGACCATCAGCGCGATACGACTGCGCTTGCCGCACTGGGGCAATCCGTTTCGCAAACCACCCAGGCGCTCGATCAGGCTCGGAGCAGCGAAACTTCCCTGCGCGCTCAGCTTGAAGCCCTGCGGCGTGAATACTCCGGGAGCCGGGCGCGCAAGGAAGCGCTGGAGGAATCCCTGGCGCGCCACGCTTACAGCACGGAGAGCGTGCGGCGCCTGCTTTCCAGCGAAATCCCGGCGAACGGGCATCCCTTCCGGCCCCTGGGGCTGCTCGCGGATTTCGTCGAGGTCTCGCAGGGTTACGAAGAGGTCGTGGAAGAATTCCTGAAGCAGGAACTCGAGTGTGTGGTCGTCGAGCAGCATGCGCAGGCGCGCTCCGGAATCGCTTTGCTGCGGAGCGAAGGTACGGGTCGCTCGACCTTTTTTGTAACGCAAATGCCAGCGCCTGGGCACGCCAACGCCAACGACGATTCAGCGGTCCGGAACGAACTGGGTATCGTGGCCCCGGTCCGGGAAATGGTGCGCTTCGAGCCCAAGTTGGGATTGAACGGCGATATCGCTCTGCCGGTCCTGGCGAATGCCTACCTGGTGGAGGATGATGCCACCGCCGAGCGCCTGGCGGGCGTCTATCCGGATTGCCACTTCCTGACGGCGAGCGGAGCGCACTATCAGCATCGTCTGGTTTCCGGCGGCAGAGGATCGAACGCCGGCCCCCTGGCCTTGCGGCGGGACTTTCGTGACCTGGAGCGCCGCACGGCGGAATTGGAAGCGCGGATCATGGCCAGCGAGGCGGCGCTGGCGGAAGCCGAAGAGCGGGGGAAGAACCTGGACGCGGAGCTGAAGAGCTTGGCGAGCAACCAACGCGAGGCGGAGAAGAAAGCTGTGGTCGCCGACGAGAAGCTTCGCCAGACGCGTGAGGCCTGGGATCGCACGCGCCAGCAGCTTGAGGCGCTGCTTTCGGAAACTGCGATGCTTGAACGCGAACGCGCCGGCATTGATGAACGGCAGGTGAACCTGCACGCGAAACTGGAAGCCGCTGCCCAGGCGAAGGCTCAACGCGAAGAGGCGATCACGCAGGCCACGCAGCGGGCGCGGGAGTTGCGCGCGGAACTGGACCGGCTCGCGCAGGAGATCGCCGATGCGCAGTCCGCAGCTCGGGCCTTGGAGGAGAGGACCCGCGCGGTGGGATCGGAAGCTGCCCGCCTCCTGGCCGCAGGGGAGGACCTCCGGAACCGCACGGCGCGCCTGGCCCAGCAGGTCGAAACCTGGCGGCAGGAGCGCGAGCGCTTGGTCGAGGAAAGCGAAGCCAACCGGCTGCGCCTGAATGAGCTGCAGCTCGAACTGGAAGCCGCGCGCGGCGAACTGCACACCCTGGAGGCGGAATCCCGCGAGGGTAAAGTCCAGCGCGACACTCTCGGCCCCCGCGTGGACGCAGCGCGCGCGGAACTCGAGGGGCGGCGCGAAAAGCGGTCCGAGGCGGAAGTGGCGCTGGCGCGCGCGGAATCCGATTACGCCCATCACTCGCAGCAATGCCGCGACGAATTGAACGCTGACCCCGCCACCCTCCTCGCGGATTTGGCGCCGGAAGCGGTTTTGGCAGGGGAGGCGCTGCAACTCGCGGAAGAAGAAATGCGACAACTCAAGACGCGCATTGAGAATCTAGGCCCGGTCAACATGATGGCCTTGGAGGAACTGCAGGAAGCCGAAGAACGGCTGACCTTCCTCGACACCCAGCGCCAGGACCTGCTCTCGTCCATCGATGACACGGCGCAGGCAATCCGCGAGATTGATCAAGTCTCTCGCCAGCAGTTTATGGAAGCGTTCAAAGCCATCAATGCTTACTTCGCGGAATCGTTCCGGGCGCTGTTCGGCGGCGGGAACGGCGAGATGCGGCTGGCGGACGAAAACGATGCCGACAGCGGCATTGATATCGTCGCGCAACCGCCCGGGAAGCGCCTGCAAAATGTGCTGCTCCTCTCGGGCGGCGAGAAAGCCATGGCCGCCCTGGCCCTGCTGATCGCCATCTTCCGCTACACTCCCAGCCCCTTCTGCGTCCTCGACGAAGTGGATGCGCCACTCGACGAGTCGAACATTGATCGCTTCACTCAGATGATCCAGCAGATGAGCCGCCATACGCAGTTCATCCTCATCACCCACAACAAACGCACCATGGAAATCGCGAAGCTGATGTACGGGGTCACGATGGAAGAGCCGGGCGTGTCCAAGCTCGTCTCCGTGCGCTTTGACGCGTTCGCCCGCGAACCTGTCGCCGTACCGGTCTGATGGCCGGTGGCGGCGCCCGCCGCTCCCTGCACTGTTTTGCAGCAAGGCGACTGGATAGCACGGCCGGCGACCGGCGACAGCTCCAAATGTTGCGCGGCCCGACGACTCTCACCCCGCAATTAGCGGCGGGCACGCGAACCTGGCCGGCGCTTTTTCCGTGCGCTTTTTCCGTTGACATCCCCTTGAGTTGTTCTAGAATGTCGCTTGCCCTAAACCAACAACCATGCAGCCCATGAGACACGCAGCTCTTCTCGAAACGCATTTGCCGGGGATCAAACTCATTTCGCGCGGCAAAGTCCGGGACATCTATGAGTTGGGCGACAAACTGTTGGTGGTTGCCACCGACCGCCTCTCCGCCTTCGACGTCGTGATGCACGAGGGTATTCCTGACAAGGGCCGCGTGCTGACCCAGCTTTCGTGTTTCTGGTTCGAGTTCATCCGGGGCTCGATTCCGCACCATTTCCTTACCGCTTGTATGGCTGACTACCCTCCCGAACTGCAGGCCTGCGCGGATCAACTCGAAGGCCGATCGATGCTCGTGGAAAAGGCCCAGCCCTTCCCGATCGAATGTGTGGTGCGTGGATACCTGGCGGGTTCGGGGTTGAAAGAATATCGGGATTCGGGCAGCGTCTGTGGCATCAAACTTCCCGAAGGACTGCGCGAGGCCTCGCGCCTTGAAAGCCCCATTTTTACGCCGTCGACGAAGGCGCAGACAGGTCACGACGAAAACATCACGTGGGAGGAAACGGTCTCGCGCATCGGTAGTGGGGCCGCCGAAAAACTGCGCGTATTGAGCCTGGACCTCTACTGCAAAGCGAGGGAATACACCGAGGGGCGGGGCATCCTGATCGCCGATACCAAGTTCGAGTGGGGAGTGCAGGGCGACCGAATCATTTTAATCGATGAGGTGCTCACGCCCGATTCGTCACGATTCTGGCCGCAACAGGATTACGCGCCGGGAAAACCCCAGCCGTCCTTCGACAAACAATTTGTACGTGACTACCTGGAGTCACTCCACTGGAATAAACAACCTCCCCCACCTCCCCTTCCTCCCGAGGTGGTGGAGAAAACCAGTGAGAAGTACCGGGAGGCCTATCGCTTGCTCACCGGACATTCCCTCAACTGAGGTAAGTCCGCCGCAGTTTGCAAACGCCTCATGGCTACGTGGAACTGGCTGGATTGGATTCTCGCTGCGATTGTGGTGGCTTCCGCTGTGGCGGCCATGATGAAGGGATTTGTCCAGGAACTGATCTCCCTGGCGTCGGTCGTGGTCGGGCTAATCGTGGCTGCGATCGGGTATCCCCGGGCCGCACTCTGGTTTGATGATTTGACCAAGTCGCACGAAATCGCCTTGGGCCTGGGATTCCTGGTTCTGTTCCTCGGAACGCTGGTCGTGGGCGCGCTGGTCGGAGTGCTGGCGCGCAAGCTGATCAAGACCGCTGGTATCCAGTGGTTCGATCGCTTCCTGGGAGGAATCTTTGGCATGCTGCGCGGCGTCCTGGTGGACACCATCCTGCTTATGGTCCTGGTGGCCTTCGCCATCAAGCCGGTTTCCGTGCGACAGTCCTCACTTGCGCCTTATGTGACCACCGGGACCCGCGCCATCGTGTTCGTTATGCCGGCAAACCTGAAAGCGCAATTCCAACTGGGTTTCGAGAAAATCCGAGAAGCACTCATTCAGAACAGCAAACGAGCTACACAAAATTGATTAGCGAGCCACTGGAATCCTGTCTCACCGGAGTGCTGCCGTGAAAGACCAACTTGAATCCCTGGTTAACCAGATGATTGACCGCAATATTCTTTACACCGACGCAGTTTCGGAATTTGAAAAGCGTTTCATCAAGCGGATGCTGGAGAAGAACAACGGCAATCATTCCAAGACCGCCATGGCCCTG
Source organism: Acidobacteriota bacterium (assembly GCA_003171295.1). GTDB lineage: Bacteria > Acidobacteriota > Terriglobia > UBA7540 > UBA7540 > Bog-366. Next base: position 6,137 of record PMYF01000529.1, read on the forward strand.
GGGATCCATCGCAACACACTAAGCCGGAAGGTGGGAGATCTGGATCTTGACCATCGGCCGAAGCGCCGCCGGCGCACCTCCCGCTGACCGCCCGTTCGTCTTATCACGGAACTTGGAAAAACCACTGAGAAATGCGCATCAGTGCCGCCCAGCCTTGCCGGAAGGGCCCCTCGCGTTTTTTCTGAAAGCACAGGGGAGGGACTCCCCGGGCACGCCCTCCGCCCGTAGACACTTCAGGTATACTAGCAATAAATAATAGCTTGTATTAGATGTCCCGCAATAAGGTTATCCGGCTTAGATACAGTGGCAGAAAGGTCCAGGCGAGGTCACCCGGTCTTTCGGGCGCCCCGCCTGTTCAGCAGCGATAACTTGAAGCCTGGAGCCTTGCACTGCCCAGTCAGTTGGTCGTTGTCTTATGGGCTGGCCGGTGCGTCGTCGGTGTCGTCTTCGGCTTCGGTTTGGGTTTAGCCGCCGGTGCGTCTGGGAGATCCGTTGTGACCTCCCCCACCAAGGTCAAGATCATACTAGGGGTGGCCGTGAAAGAGTCCGCCGTTCCTTTGAACCGAACTAGGTCACCTTTCCGCAGGTTCTTGACGTTGGGTTGCGTGGAGTCCTTCAGTTCGATGTCGTAAACCCCATCCACTGCCTTGGACTGATCGAGGATATCGATCCGGACGAGATAGGTGTTCGGATCACTGCCTTTCTCCACGCCATCCACGGCGCCACCCAGTGCCACCTCCTGCCCCTTGAGGGAATCCCAGGTCTTCTGCGCCTTCTCCCCGCCCAGTTTCAAGGGGAAGGTCATGGTGTTGAAACCGTCCTTATTCGCATCCCCCGTGGGCTTGGGAACCTCCATGGGCGCTACCTTGAACCCATCGGGAGGATTCACCGCGCTAGCCGTCTGAGTGACGGTATCGGCGAGCCCCTGATCGTTGCCGTGGTAATTCACGTAGGCGCGCTTCAGGAACTTATCAATCTCATCCCCGGCGGGGTTCGAGGAAGCCTTGGCCAGCGCCACGGCGCGGGCAATGTACCAGAGCGCATGGTCGTAGTCAGGCGGAGTGGAATACATGTATGCCAACCCCAGCCGGTAGAACGTATACACATCGCTGGGATTGTCGTCCACTGCCGATTTGAAAGCGGTGATCGAGTTCGGGTAATCCTTGCGCTGCAAGGCCGCAAACCCGATCGCGCCATTGAACACTGCGCGCTTTGGCTTGACATATTGAGTGAACTGCTCATCGGTGGCGTTGGCTGGTCTTTCGAGCTTCTGAAGCACTTCCAACCCGTGGTGAGCATCGCTGTCAGCACGGGAGAGCTTGGAAGTAGCTTCGGAATCTTCCGCCTTGAAAACGAACGGGAACACATAGCTCAAGAAAGCGAGCGCATCCAGGTTATCAGGGTCCGCCTCCAATGCCTTTTTCCCTGCCTCGATGGCTTGGTCGCCCTTATTGAGCTGGAAATAGGTTTGCATTTCTGCCAGGTAGGCGCCCGACTTGAAATCAGAGGTGGCGAACTTCTGGAGGAATGCCTCCGCGAGGGAAATCTTCTTGTTCAAGTCTTTCTCCGTCGCCATCGCGTTGTATGCGTCATATTCATCCCGGCTCTTCCATTGCGGCTGTTTGGCCGCCTGGGGAGGCGCCTGCAGGTGGCTCACGGGGGGCAACCACACGGACCGGGCAGCGCGGCCCGCAACCTCGGCTGCCGCGGCACTGGCCGAGAGGCTGACCAGTAAGGTCAAAATCCAGAGCGCAGTCGTTTTCTTCATTGCTCAGCTACCTCGATATTGGGATTGTTATTCGCACGTGACCTGGGCACACCTACCGCCCATCTCGCCAAGGACCCTGCAGGGCCCCCGCGCGCACTCTACTCAATGGATGACTTCCAATCCTTCGGATGACACATTCCAAATATCAAGTCTTGAAGAACTTTTCAAGTAAAATCTCACGGAACGAGTCTCCCTGCCCCTTCGGGCCTCTTCCCTCCCCCGCTTGGATGCGAAAGCCGCGGCGGCCGACTACGGCCCAACTTCACCGCGCCTGCGCAGGGGCCACTTTTCATTTCGCTGCCGATTTTTCTCATCATAGCACGTGTCGCCGGGTAGTCGCGCCTGCAACTTGAGCTCTCCCTTGCGAGCGGGCCCCTGACCACTTTAAAATCACCTCAGGATGGCGACCCTTTCTCCTCGCGAGCATCTCCAGCAGCGCGCCGAGCAGGCTGCGGCAGCCTCTTCGCGCGCGGCGATCGAGAGCTTCTTCAGGGAAACTGCAAAGGAGGTTCTGATCGCCCTGGCACGCAATCCCCATTTGCAGGAACGTGATCTGCTCCGCCTGCTCGAGCGTGGGGACCTGCCGCGCGAAGTCGTCCGCGAACTCGCCAATCACCCGGAGGCCCGGCACAACTACACGGTCCGGTTTGCCCTGGTGCGGCATCCCAAGACCCCGCGCTTGGTTTCCCTGCCCATCATCAAGTTCCTCTACCTGTTCGACCTGGTGCGGCTCACGCAGACCCCAGCCGTCCCCTCCGACCTCAAGATCATCGCCGAGGAGACCATCCTCAAGAAGCTCGAAGGCGTGCCGCGCGGGGAGAAGATCGCCCTGGCCCGGCGCGGCACCGGCCGCCTCGCCGCCAGCCTTCTCGTCAGCCCGGACCCGGAACTGACTCGCGTCGCCCTCGAGAACCCCTATCTGACCGAAGGCCACTTGCTCAAGGTTCTCGCCCACGAGAACCTTTTGCCCGTGGTCGTGGAACTGCTCGCGAAGCACGAACGCTGGTCGCTTCGCTATCACGTGCGCCTCGCCCTCATCCGTAATCCGCTTACACCCTTGGCGCGCGTGTTGGCCTTCCTGCCCGAGATGGCGGTTGCCGACCTGCGCGAAATCTGCCTTGATCATCGCATGCCCGACCCGGTGCGGAAATACGTGCATGCCCATTGCGCCGTCCGTCTCAACAAGCAACGCCAAATCCCGCCACGCGGGTGAACCGCCGGCCCCCCGCGAGTTTTGTGACGCGCGCGTTGCCTTCCGCCTTCTGCCTGGCGTCTCCGGCTTTCCCCGCTTGCTACCAATTCCTGCGGAAGCGCGCTAAGATAAACGCGCGCTGCGGGCACTTGGGATGCCCACGGAGGGAGGGATCGTCGTCCCCCCCACTACCGCGTGAGGTGGTGGCTTGACGCTGGCGATTCCCGCCCTGGCAGCGACACCATGTGAGGCTGTCTGCGGGCTCGACCCGCCCCTCTGAAGGAGGAGCCATGCCCCTTAAACGGCTAGCGAAGTTTTTCGCTGGACCCTTGCCGCACTTGAGTCGCGAGGAGGCCCTGAAGGTTTTCAAACGGGATCATTTCAAATGCTATTACTGTGGCCTGGACGGGCTGGACAAGTACGAGAATTGGCTGATCCTGACTATCGATCATGTTCATCCGCACGCCAAAGGCGGCGCACGGAGCATGAACAACCTGGTGACATCGTGCCAGCCATGCAATCTCATCAAGGGAAAACGGATATACAAATCCCTTCAGGAAGCGAAGGAGTACGTCCTCACCAAGCGTGAGGAGTGGCGGCAGGTCTTCCTGCAACAGGTCAAGGCAGAGTAGCGCACCGAGCTTAAGCGTCAGCGTCGGAGTGCCGGGAAGAACTTTCCAACGCCGGCGCGGCTCGCGGGAAGGCAAGCGCAGGCAGCTTTTCGCGGTGCTGCACGGTTCGCAGGGAAGTCTCGCACCTCCTCAGGCCGTGTGACGCCAGGACGATTTCTTCCGCAGAGATGAGCAATTGAACGCTGCCGGCCAACCCCCTCCGTCCCTCCGTTTTGTGCCTGTGCGCCGCTCCGGCATGGGCGGGCTGTCTCCCATCGAATCACTCTCCTCAGCCTGGGAGGAGACGCTGCGCTTGCTTTTTCGTCCTTTCCACGGCCGACTCTGGATCAGGCTGAGTGTAGTGTGCCTATTCTTGGGTGGCGGCGCGTCCACGGCCGCCTTCCAGTGGGGCCTCAGCACCCTGCCGGGAGACATTCACCCCGCGCAAATCCTTCAGCGCGCGCGCCTCATCCTCGGGCAGCACCTTAGCCTCATCGTTCTGGCCGTTGTCCTCAGCCTGGGACTGGCGCTTTCGCTCCTCTACGTGCGCTGCGTGCTGCGCTTTGTGCTGGTGGAGGCAATCCTCAAGCGTGACTTGGCGCTCCGGCGGGCCTGGAAGAATCTCCGGCCGGTCGGCCGCGCCTACTTTTTCTGGTTGCTGGGGGTGTTAGGCGCATTGCTGGTGATGACTTCCGCTGTCGCGGTGGGGATATTTCCCTACCTCAGTTCCGCCCGTGCCGCAGAGCACCCCTCGTGGTTTGCCTCGCTGCTGCTCGTGACCGTCTTGGCGGCGGTCATTCTGGTTGGCTTGCTGGCGGCGGTGGCCATCGCCCTGACCGACGACCTGGTAGTACCGCTGATCTACGCGGAGCGAATTTCTCTGCCCAAGGCGTGGGGAAAAGTGTGGAGGATCGCGCGCCGCGATCCGGGCACGTTTCTTTTCTACGTCGTGTTGAGGTTCGCGATGTCGATGGTCATTGGCGTCGGGGTGCTGTTCTTTCTTTTCCCGATCCTGATGGGCGTGTCCTCCGGGGCCATCATCGCCGCCGCCCTCGTCATTCTGGCGCTGCGCCTGGTGGGATTCGCCTGGGCCTGGAACCCGACGACGATTATTCTAGGCGCCGTTGCCGTGGGCCTCCTGACCGGTTTGCTGTTCGTTCTGCTGAGCGTGGTGGGTATGCCCGGCCAGGTCTTTCTGCAGAACTATGGTTTGCGCTTCATTGCCTCGCGCGCACCGGCACTCGAGGCTCTCCGCCGCGCCTCTGCCGCCGGTCAACGGGGGCGGTAAATCCCTCAACTTCCGCCTTCACTGGCCGCCGCGGATTTCTCTGCCGGGGGTGCATAGCCCTCGGTCGCCAGCCGGCGTCCGGACATCTGGTCGCCCAGCGCGGGCATGTCCTGCACACCGGTCGCATCAATCCAGCGATTGTAGAAATTGAACAGCGCGCAAACGCTGATGGCGTCGTAGATCGCCTCGTCCGGCCAGCCCGCGGCCTTCACTTCCGCAATATCCGCCCCGCTGATCGTGTTGGACTCGCGATTCACCTTGTCGAGGAAATTGAAAAGCGCTTTTTCAGCTTCCGAGATCGGAGCGGTGTGGTAATCCTTGAGCACTGCAGCGACCTTCTTCGCGTCGCCCAGCAATTCCGCCGCGACCGCGGCGTGCGAGCCGATTCAAAACGGGCACTGGTTGCGGCTGGAGGTGAACGCCGCAATCAGCTCACGCTGGCCGGACGAAAGCGGCGACGGCCCGCGCATCAACTCCTGCGTGAAGCGCGAAAGGTGATCGGTCATGCGTGGTTTGAAAGCAAAGAGATAAAGAATCTGCGGTACTGGAATTCCCGCTTGTTCCATGGCCGCGAATTGCCCCCCTGCGGGACCGGCCTTGGCCGCAGCCTCAATGTCTTCCAGGAAAATGGGATCCATTTCTAGCTTCTCCTATGTGCCCCGCGATACTGGCGCCCCCCTAGTTCACGGCTGCGATCGTGGCGATGACGACGGCGCGAGATCCACCCCGCTCATACACTTTGCCCGTGACCGAAACCCTTTTGCCTGCATACTCCATCAACCGCTCATTCTGACCGCGAGCGGGGGTGGCGTCGGAGACGGGCCAGTAGATCGTGCCGCCGTCAGCCAAAATCACCAGCGGTGATCCTGCCTTCGCGCAGGCCACCGCGCACTCCGCACTGATCGGCTTTTTCAGGTTCTTGGTAAACGCGCAAGCGGAATCCAGCACGTAGCCCTTGATGGTAGTTGGCTGGCTCTGCGCCCCAGCCCCCTGCGTGCCGAACCCCGTCAGAGCGGCCAGCGCGAGTCCCATGACCAACGTTCGTCTTCCATTCATCGCGTCACCTCCTCGGAGAGCTTCACGCTTAGCCCGGTGTTCCTCAGAACAGAAACTTCAATGCGAACTGAATCTGCCGCGGTGGCAGCGCCGTCTGAATCTGGCTGAAGGTCGGCGAACCGAGGTCGCCATTCGGCAAGCCGAAGTTCACCTGGTTCAAGCCATTGAAAAACTCCCCCCGAAACTGCAAGGTCTTGGACTCCGCCAGGCGGAAGTTCTTGAAGACGGCAAAGTCCAGTTGCGTGAGGCCGGCGGATTGCACTATATTCCGGCCGGCGCTGCCGAAAGTGCCCAATTGCGTGACACGCTGGAACGCCTGGGTGTTGAACCATTCGCCCGCGGTCTTGGGACCATTATTGGGATTGCCAATCAGGTTGGGGCGGTCGCCAACAAACCCTGAGATCTCCGGAGACTGGCCCTGGAGAGACGGGTTGCTAGAATCATAGACCGTAAAGGGCGTTCCCGTGGCGGTGGAGAAGATTCCGTTCAACTGCCAGTTCCCCAGAACTTGCTGATAGCGGCTGTGCGAGTTCCTCCATGACGGAAGCTGCCACTGGTAGCTGAAAACGAGCCGATGCCGGGCATCAAAGAGTGAGCGGCCATACTCCGCCGCCAGATTCCAGGGATTCTGCGCCAGGTCGTTTTCGCCCGCCACAAGCTGGGGGGAAGAGCCGCTGATGTTGAAACTCGACACATCGTCGAGCGCCTTCGACAAAGTGTAGGCCGCCAGGAACGCCATCCCATGCCCGAAGCGCTTGCGCAGACTGGCTTGCAGGGCATGGTAGTTGGAGTTGGTGACGCCGGAGATCAAACCAATTGAACCATAAACGCAATTGTCGGGATTGGCCGGGGTGCAACCCGAATAGGGCCGGTAGAGATCAACACTCTGCTGTTCGCCGGCGATGCAGGAAGCCTGATCGCCCGCCGGCAAGGTCGAGCAGAGCGTGGCCGGGTTGCTTTCGACGAAGCGCGGCAGCTTGGTGCCCTTGGTGCCGACGTAGCCGGCGTCCAGCAACCAGTTCTGGCCAAAGGAGCGCTCCACGGTGAAATTCCAGTCCTGCGCATAAGGTAACCGCACGTGAGGATCGAGCGTCAGCAGGGTCAGCGACTGCGCGCTGGCAAAGTTAGGCGCAAAGGGATCGCTTCCCGCCGGCAGGGGGTCGGCAAAATCGGAAGGGAAACTCTCCTGGATCGTTTTGAACCAAGGTGGAGCGCTTTCCGGCGCCTGCAAGGGACCGCCTTCACCGTTGTAATAGGGGTCATAGAAAATCCCGTACGCGGCGCGGACCGCCCAGTGGCCGCTCCCGGTCGGATCCCAAGCAAAGCCTACGCGCGGGGCGAAGGCCCGGTATTCCCTGGGAATCAAGCCGGGCCCGACGCCTGGATCGCCTGGATAGAGCAAACCCGTGGGCGCGCTCGGGATGACGTGCGAGTGTGCCCCCGGCACGAACAACGCCATCTGATTATGAATCTCGCTGTAAGGTTGCGGCACCTCGTAGCGCAACCCCACATTCAGGGTCAGGCGCGCGGTGGGCTTGTAGCTGTCTTGAATGTAGAAGTTGTAATTGCTGGCGCGCAAACCGCGTGGGAGCTGGCCTCCGCCCTGCAAAAAGACCACCGGCTGTCCGATCAGAAAGTCGGCGAAGGCGTTGCCAACAATCGGCACCGGCGCAAAGACGAAGAAACCGTTCGAAGCGATGCCCAGCAGCGTATTCAGTTGGTCGCGCTGGAACTCGCCGCCGAACTTGACCTCATGCTTGCCACGCACCCAGGCCAGTGAATCGGTCAAGAAAAAAGTGCTCTGATAGTCGTTTGCAGGTCCGGTAATTGGATTGCCGATCGAAGCATAGCCACCGACCTCGATAAAGGGGGGGCCTGCCTGGCTCGCCAGCGAGGGCGAGTACTGAAATCCCAGCGACGAAGACGCTGTATGGTTCGCCGCTTCGCCGAAGAGGAACTTGTTTCGCAAAAAGGAAAAACGGATGACGTTCACCACCCCCGGTGAGAACGAGTGGGTTTCTTCCAGGGAAGCGTTCTGGGCGCGGAAATTCTCTCCTACCGGAAAGCCGGGCACGTTCGCGCCGGCGATGGAGAGCGGGTCCAACTGGAAACCGTCGTTGAAGAGGTAATGGAAAGAAAGCGTGTCGCGGGGGGAAAGGTAGTGGTCCAGGCGAATGCCGAACTGGTCGGAGCTGTTTTGCATCTCTTGCGTGGTGACGAAAGCGTTTGGACCGTAGGCGGCCGCATTGGGCAGCGGGTAGAACCTCAGCAAGGTCTGCGAAATTGAACTGATCGCGCCCGAGGGAAGTTGGTTGAAGGGGAGAGGCTGCGGCGACGGCGCGAATACATTGACCAACTGGGCGCCGGCCGGATCGGTGCAGAAGCCTCCCGGGCTATAGCTGGAGCAGAGGGCGGAGAAGTCACCCTGCCGCTCGGCCGCGGTGGGAACAGTCGTCAATCGCGTTTCACCCTGCCGGTTGCGAAAGCCCTCGTAGTAGCCAAAGACGAATGTCTTGTCGCGCCGGAGCGGGCCTCCCAGAGTGCCGCCGAACTGGTTCTGCTTCAGGGGTTCCACGTTGGTCGAGAAGAAATTGCGGGCGTCGAGCGCGTCGTTGCGGAGGAAATCGTAAACGTCCCCGTGCATGTGGTTCGAACCCGAGCGGGTGACGATGTTGGTGTTGGAACCCGCGTTGTGGCCGAACTCGGCGGATGCCGTGTTAGTCAGAATCCGGAATTCCGCGATGGCGTCCGGCGGCGGCTTCAGAACGAAGCCGGCATTGACGCTGTTGTAGTTTTCGGCGCCGTCCACAAGGAATTGGTTGGATTCCGGCCGCATGCCGTTGACAGCGTACGACTGGCCGCCGCGCAAGGTACCACCGGCCTGTTGCAAACCCTGCGGGAGCGGCGCAGCGCCGGGCAGCAGAAGCCCAAGTTGCGAGAAGTTACGGCCGTTAAGGGGTAGATCAACAATCTCACTGTCGTGGATCGTCTCACCAAGGTCGTTCGTGGTCGCCAGGAGCCCGGCATCCGCCTTGACTTGCACCGTCTCGAGTGGCAAGCCGACCTCGAGGTGCACCGGCACCAGCGCCACCTGATTAACGCTCAGGCTGATGCCCTCCTGCACGTACTTGCGGAATCCATGGCCCGAAACCTCCAGCCGATAGTGGCCGACGGGAAGCAGTACCAGCAAATAATTGCCATCCGCATCGCTCGCGACAATGCGGGTGAATCCCGTTTCTGTCTGGATGGCGCTGACCGTTGCCGACGGCACCCGCGCGCCGCTGGGGTCCATTACGGCGCCGCGCATGCTCGCTGTCGTTTCCTGGGCACGAAGCACCCAGGGCGATAGCAAAATCAACAGCGTGCTGGCGCAGACGCACCTTCGTAGCGTGTCCATATAATCCAATTCCCCCGGATGACGAATACCCTGAAATTGATAGGGCCCTGGACCCGACGCAAGTTAATGTAAAGTTGAATGCTACCCGCTGCTTTTGACCCGATGCCCCGAACGTGTTCATCATGGCGACTCAAGCCCAAAGCCGTCAATACTGTGAATGCAGGGGGACCTTGCTTTTTTTCAATTAGCGCGGCGGCCAAACTTGCGGGCCTCTGCCGAAAGGGGGGCACCCCGCGTCCGCCGCAGGGGGGTTCTGCTTTGATTGCCGGGAAATGGTAGAATTCTCAGTATGGTGTGCCGAGGGACCCTCTCTTCGCTTTGCGCTCTGGTACTGTGGGTGGGCGGCTGTCCCAAGCGGCAGGGCCCGGCGCGAGTCGTGTACGTTCCCACCCCGTCCCCGCCAGCTGCGGCGACGGCGCCCACCACTTCTCCCCGGGTTCTGGTAATCGAAGAGCCTGAGCCACTGGAAGCGGAGCCGGCCAGCCCGCCCGCGGCACAGACCTCCGAGCCGAAGCCGCCAGCCAAACACAAACCTCCGGTGCGAACGGAAACGGCAACCCCACCGGACGAAACTCCGGAAACTTCCTTGCCGCCGGCGGAGGTCCCCGCCCTCGAGCAGCGCGCCAGCGCTGTGCAGGAAAGCGCCCTGCGACTGCAAATTCAGCGCTTGCAGGAAGATGTCCACCAGCGCCTAGGCCGGCTGAACGAGGCCCGGCTCTCCGCAAACGAGCATAAGACCCTCGAGGATGCGCGCACTTTCCTGGTGCAGTCCACGCGGGCCCTGGAGAGCGGAGACTTGCAGCGTGGCTTCAACCTGGCACGCAAAGCTTCCCTGCTGGTTGCTTCCCTGAAGTAAATTCCCGCTCTTCCCCACCGCGCGAAACCGTCGGCAGCCCTTTCCGCCCTCGGGCGTTGGCTGCCGGACCGCTGGGGAGAAGCGCGGGTCGCCCGGCATATGGGATTTAAAGGTCCGATACTTCGCCGTGTTGATATGGATGGATAGAAAGGGCGGGGATCTTTGCCGCTGAAACATGCACGGCGCGGAGGAAGTCCGGGGGAAAGTCTGGACGGGCCGACCGGTTTCATCCTACGTTGCGCAGGGCCTCCGCGATGCTCATGCGCGAAACACGCAAGGCGGGAAGGGTCGCGCTGAAAATACCCACGCCGACCGCGATGGCTATCCCCAGCCCCACCGTCGTATAGGTCACACGGAAGTCCGAGAGGAAACCGCCCTGATTCACAATGAACTCCACCCCCACGTAAAAACCCAACCCGGCGCCCGCGCTGACCAGCGCGCCCAGTGCGGTGATCAGGAAGCGGACAACCTTCATCCCCCCGTGCAGGGCAAACGAGCCGGCAAAAAGCATCCAGGTACCGTAGCCCCCCAGGAGGCCCACTCCCAGCGCATAAATAAGCTCGAAAATCCGGCCCTTCGTGGAGGTGATCTGGATGAAGGCATAGGTGGTTTTTGCTCCCAACGCGCCGACCATGCCGCCCAAGAGCGCGATGGTCACTGCCTCGCCCACCAGCAGGAGCAGAATGGCATTGCGGTGAAAGCCCAGAGTCTTGAGCACGGCCACCTCGCCCGCGCGTTCGCGAATCGACATAGCCATGGTGTTGCCCGCCACCAGCAAGATGGTGAACACCACCGCGAGCGAAACAGCGTTGAGCAGGGCTTTAACATTACCCAGCATGGAAACAAAACTCAGATTGAAAGCCCTCTCGGTCTCGGTCTTAGTCTCGGCGTCGGTGTTGTGAAAAGTACGGTCGATCGCCTCCGTGAGCATGGGCACGTCTTCCGCCGACGCGGCTTTCACCGCCAGGCTGCCCACCCGACCGGGTCGGCCTAGGGCCTCGTCCATATACTCCCAGTGAAAAAACATGGTCCGTTCTCCCGATGCATCGGAAGGATCGGTGAAAACTCCCCGGATGATGAGTTCAGGGTCAAAGGGATAAATCGTGCCACTTAGTGTAATACGCTGGCCGATTGACCAGCCGTACTGCTCCATTAGCTTGCGGCCCACCAGAACGGCGCTGCGCTCGCTTTTCCAGGCGGCCAACTGGCCGGGAGGAATCCGATAGTCGTCGTAGACCTCTTCAAAATGGTCCGTCGTGGCTGCAAAGTTCGCGAAGAAGTTCTGCGGGTCTTTGTAAACTCCCCCGAACCAGGTGACGCCGAGCACGTATTTCGCGCCCGGCATGGAACGCACGGTTTGGAGATACTTGATCGGGAGCAGTTCATTCAGGGAGGTGGCGCGATGCACTACCAGGCGCAGATTCGAGGTGTCGGACCCTTGCCCGAGCGACGCGAGCTTGTCGAGAATCGCCCGCAAACTACTCACCAGGAAAATGGACACGGTAATGCTGAGGACCGTCAAGACGGTCCGGCGCGGATTGCGCGTGGCATTCATCCAGATTAACCGGACCCATTTCATCACGGTTCTCCTTGCTTCCGCACGAATGAAAGAAAAGCAAAAGCCAAATGGGGCGCCCTGCAAGGGAGGAATTCTAGCATAAAGGCCGCCCTGAGGGACCCGGCCGTGCATTCGCATCCACACGGGTGGCAGGCCGGCAGCGCCCGCCAGTCAGGCGCGCGCTGCCCTGTGGGTGTTTACTTCGCTATGTTTTTGCCGAAGTTGAAACAGGGGCCGATCGAGAACCGGGTCGTGAAGCGGCCATCTTTCAGGAGATCGTCGAACAGATGGTCGTAAACGAGATCAGCCTGCACGCGCAGGCCGACGTGCCTGGAGAAAAGGAGGTCGACCCCACCGCCGAATCCGTAGAACGGAGTGTGGTCCCGCTTCTTCCCGGAGGGCGCCAATTGCTGCACGATGGCGGTGGCGATCGGATCACCGGGATGCGGAGTTGCGAGCTCCTGTATAAGTCCCACAGACGGTCGAACAAAAAGCGTCACTTTCGAGAAGCGACGGTACGCAAATTGTGGTCCGGCCGCAAAGGTTTGGGTCCTGGAATGAGTCAACACGGATAAGGCATATCCGGAAGGGAGCAGCCCCCCCAGTTCCTGCTGCAATGCAGTCGTCAGCAGGTTCGGGGTCAGCGTCAAATCACCTGTCGAGATGCTGTAGTCGAAGCCCAGCGAGTACCAAGTTTTCGGCCTGACAGCAAACTGCGAGTGAAATCCGTTCTCAAAGAGACTGACATGAGGGCTATCAAGAAAGGTGTATCCGGTAAATAAGTCGTAGCGCGTAACATATTTCTGTTGGCCAAAAATCGGCGAGGACACGAGCAGCAGAACAAGGATGAACATCGCAAGATTTGTGAGTATCGTGTGCGTTCCTGCATGTCTGGCCTGGGTTGGATAGGGCATGATTCTCTCCTGAGGGTTGGTTCTCCAACTTCCCGACTTGCGTCCAGGTGCCAAAGGGAAGGAAGGTTTCCCCGTTGATTTGACTATGTTTCCTCTCGAGCAGGCTTGATATTCGGAACTTGACTATGTGAGTCAAGTTTCCCGAAGCCATGGCGACGGCAAGACCCCTCACCCGGTCCGCCGTTGGCGACCACCCTCTCCCCTCGGAGAGGGCTGGGGCGCCGTGCCCGCGAGCCCTATGCACCCCTCTCCCCAGGACCGCGTAGCGGACCGGGTGAAGGGTCACGGATCGCCACTCTGAGGTGAAACCTCGTTAGGGTCCGGACTTGCAAGGTTCGAGCGTCCATTTCTCGGAGGGATCGGCCGAAGAAGTGCAAAACAGTCTGGAGTGGCAACCATTCAGTCGGGCACCTTCATCAAGATCGCGCGCCGGGTTGGCGCTGGTAACCGGGGGTCCGAACCCGTTCCTGTTCTTTTCGTCCAAATCATTGAATCGGCAGGGAAGCAACGACCACGCTGAAGGCAAGTTCTGCCCTGCAGCATATCGCCGTGATTCCTGATCGACGCTCGCAACGCGCAGAGTTGTTGTTCAGCTTTCCGGCCCTGCGCGGTGCGCCAGTCTACAGGCTGCCGGATTCGAAAACAACTATTCCTTATCCCCTTCTTAACGAACAGGCTCCCCCTGCCCCGCAAAGCCCGTTTGCTTCGCTCCGGGTGAGAACCTGGGAAACCATCGATGGTAAGACCCTCAATGCAGGGCGGGATCACGTGCAGTCTTGCGCACTCGTCTTAATGCGCCGCGACGGGCGCGCGATGTGGGGTAAGGCGACATTGGCGACGCTGGTGTCGAGCACCTCCATGAACGTCGCGAGCATCACGGTCATGGCGATGACCCAGGGATTGCTCTCACTGTTTTGTCGCGCACATGCAAAGAGGTGCTGCATAGAATGGTTGGTGCTCGTGGCAGTTCGCGACCTGCCAAAAATCCAGGCTTGACTATCCCATAGCCCATCGGTGTGTTTCTACTGACTGAATGTGTTGTGCAGTGCCCTGAATCTTCTTTCCGACTTCAACCGAACCGTTCCCGTCCCCACAGGCTAAAGGCCGAGTCTATCCGACTCTCTCAGTGGACAGCCTGGGGCGCCCGGTGGGGCCGACTCTTCTTCATCAAGAACATGAGAGGAATCAACGATAAAAACGTGAGCCCCATCAGCCAGAAAGTATCGACGAAGGCCAGCATCGCCGCGTGTCGCTGCAGAAGCCCATAGGCCATGCCCTGTGCCTGGGCAAGAGCATCAGCGGGGCTGGAGCCCGCCCCGAACAGAAGCTGCCGGGCGCCATTCACCATGCCCTGGTATGGCGCATCGAGGGAAGTCATGTGGCTGACGAGCATGTTCTGATGAAACTGGCTGCGGCGCGCCAGCACGGTCACCACGTTTGCGATGCCGCAACTTCCCCCGATGTTCCGCGCCAGATTGATGATGCCCGTGGCGTTGTTGAATTTCTCTCTGGGGATGAAGTAAAATGCCATGACATTGATGGGTACAAAAAGGAAAGCCATTCCCGCGGACTGATAAATTCTCGCCATCATGGCGGTGCGAAAATCGATTTCCAGATTAAACGTCGCCATGTGGAACAGCGAAAAGGCCACTATCATGACGCCACATATCACCAGCCAGCGCGCCTCGATTCGAGTCAACAGTTTGCCCACGAGGGGCAGCATGAACACCACCACGATTCCTCCCGGTGAAAGCACCAACCCGCTCAGAAGCGCCGTGTATCCGAGCAGGGTTTGAAGGAATATGGGAAGCAACGCCGTGCTGCCGTAAAGGACAAAACCCAGCACGAACATGGTCACAGTGGCGAGCAGGAAATTCCGGTCCTTCAGCAGCCGAAAGTCAACGATGGGATCTCGGCGGTTGAGTTCCCACAGGAAGGCCGCGACCAAGCCGACCACCGCCACAATCGCACACCACACAATGAAGTGCGACTCGAACCAGTCTTCGCGCTGTCCCTTGTCCAAAACGACCTGCAGGAATCCCAAGCCCACGCTCAACAATCCCACCCCGATGAAGTCGATGTGAGTTCCATCTTTCCATCCTTTGCGAACCAGGAAGGGTGGGTCGAAAATCAGGAAGTAGGTAAGAATAAGCGAAATTACTCCTACCGGGACATTGATGAGGAAGATCCAGCGCCAACTGTAACTGTCGGTTAGCCAGCCGCCCAGGGTGGGGCCGATAATGGGCGCCATCACCACACCCATGCCGAAGATGGCCATCGCCATGCCCTGCTTCTCTTTCGGGAAACTCTCCATCAGGATAGCCTGGGAGATGGGCTGCAAGGCTCCGCCGCCCGCACCCTGCAGGATGCGGAAGAAAACCAGCAAACCAAGACTGGGGGCGAGCCCGCAAAGCATGGAGCTGATCGTAAAGATTACCACACAGGTCATGTAGAACCGTTTGCGGCCGAAGAGCGTCGAGAACCACCCCGTGAGGGGCAACACGATGGCGTTCGAAACCAGATAGGAGGTCAGGACCCAGGTGCTTTCGTCGACACCTGCCGAAAGATTACCCGCAATGTGCGGCAACGCGACATTGGCCACACTCGTATCGAGCACTTCCATGAAGACGGCCAGCATCACCGTGGCGGCAACCAGCCAGGGGTGGGTTTCACCGTTTTGTCGAGCGCTCGCAAAAAGTTGCTTCATAACCAGACCCAGTATCCAGCCGGTTTCTTCTCAGCCGCCGCCTGCTCTGCGCGGGCTGGCCGAGGTCCCCCGCGCCTGCATAACTCATAGGGCCGCGAGGATGGTGGAAACCACCGTTTCTTCCCCCAGGCTCGACGAGATCATCAAATGATACAAATGGCGATTCGCCCAATCCTGGCCGAAGTGGTCACGGACGTACGCGGCCCTGAGATCCTCCCGGGCGCCCAATTTCTTTTCCGCCTCGGCTTTGGTCAGATGGGGGTCGCGGTTCCGTAAGCGCTCCAACCTTTTGCTGCGGGGCGCGTAGATGAGCACGTGGAAGACGTCCTCCCGCGATTGCAGAATACACTGGCTCCCCCGCCCCACAATCACGCAGTCACCAATCTCTGCGGCCTCCTCAATGATCCGCCGGGTAAGGTGGGCCACCACTTCGGCGTCGAACCGGTTGGGCAAAGGTCCCGCGATGAAACCTCTCAGTCCGGGCCCCCCCCAGAACGCGTCGGCCAGCCGGTTGAACCAGGGGTCGAGGCGCTCATCGTACTTTTCCGCCGCCTGCGGATCGACCGAGGCCGTTTGTGAGATTTTCTCCACCAAGCACCGGTCGAGCAGCTTCCACCCCAGGCGGCCGGCCAACAACTGGGCGATCCGGCCGCCGCCGCTTCCATACTCCCTTGCCACGGTTATGACGCGGAACATGGCTCCATCCTCACTTCGTGAAGATCGTCGCATCAACGTTCATGCCAGGGCGCAGAATGGCTTTGTCGGCTGAAACCGGATCCAGCAGAATCTTAACGGGAATCCGTTGCACGATTTTCACATAGTTTCCCGTGGCGTTTTCGGGCGGCAGCAGGCTCAGGCGGGCGCCCGTCGCGCCAGCCACGGAATCCACGGTGCCGGTGAACGTCTGGCCGTACATGTCGACGTCGATCTCGGCCTTCTGGCCGGGGTGCACCTTGGCAAGCTGGGTTTCCTTGAAGTTGGCAGTAACCCAAATGTCGTGCAGGGGAATCAGAGCAAAGAGGCCCTGGCCCGGCTGCACGATTTGACCGACCTCAACGGATTTCCGCGTGACCACGCCATCGGTGGGAGCCACGATCGTGGTATAGCTGAACTGCAGTTGCGCAGATTCCAGGTCAGCGCGGGCCTTGGCCACTGTCGCTTCTGCCGACGCCTGATCCGCCTCGCGGATCGAAACCTGTTTGTGGTTCGCCACTGCTTGCTGGAGCATGGCGCGCGCCTGATCAACCTGCGCCTTCGCCGCCAGCATGGAGGCGCGCGAGATCTCGGCGCTCTTGCCCGCAGAAACCAGCTTCTCGTTTACAGCGTCCAGCTCGCTTTCGGCCACGCGCGCGGCTGCCAGGTAGGCGTCGTACTGCTGCTGGGAGATCTCGCTCTTCGCTATCAGGGGCTTCATGCGAGCCAAGTCCGCCTGGGCGCGATCCTGGCTGGCCTGCCGAGCCTCAACGTTGGCGCGCGCCACGGCCAATTCCGCAATGGAGTCCTTCTCGAAGGAGAATCGCGCCCGGTCGGAGTTCGCCTGGGCAGCCGCGAGTTGGGCATCAGCCCCGGTGGTGATACTTTGCGTGGTTTCCTGGGTGAGCGGAACACCCACGCCCGCCGCTCGGGCCTGGGCCTCGGCGAGATCAAGCGCCGCCTTCGCCAGGTCCAGGCGAGCCTGATTATCGCGTGGATCGATGCGCACCAGCACCTGCCCGGCCTTGACCTGTTGGTTGTCGACGACCAGCACGTCGCTGACGTTCCCGTAAATCTTGGAGGCGATGGGCACGATGTGCCCGTCCACCTCGGCATCGTCAGTAGAAATGCGGTTGTGGTAATGGACGAACAGACCGGCCACAACCAGCGCCAGCACAGCTGCGACGCCCACCGCGCCACGACGGAATTTCGGGTCGGCCCACCGCGACGGGCCTTTTTCGGCAGCTTCCTGCCCCGCGGGTTCGACGCGGTCTACGTCTTTCTCCAGTTCAGCAACCTTTGGGTCCATGCTTGCCATGGTTCGACACCTTCACTTGGAATACAGCCCTTCAATCTGGCCGCCGGCGTGCGCCAAGTCGGCCCGGGACTGGTTGTACCGGTAGAGCGCGGCGATCTGGTTGTCGTTGGCGCGCGCCAGAGCGTCCTGCGCGCCGATGACTTCAATGTTGTTGGCCACGCCCGCCTGAAAGCGATCGCGCGCCTGCGAGACTTCCTCTTGGGCCAGCTTCACGCCTAAGTTGGCCACGTCCACCTGGTGGCGCGCGGATTCGAGTTGCGCCAGCGCGGTCTTCACCTCCAGTGCGATCTGGTTGCGGAGGTCGGCGCGCTCCTCAGCCGCCTTCTTGATTTCCAGGTCGGCCTTGGCCCTCTCCGCATGGATCCGGCCCCCGGTGAAGAGTGGCACGTCTACGGTCACCTGATAGACATATGAGGGGATCGAGCTGGGGGCTGACAACCCTTGCTCGGCCCAGCCACCACCCAGGTTGATGATGGGTAGGCGCGACTCACTGGCGGCACGCTTGGTGAGTTCCGCAATGCGCTCGCGCGCGGCCAGGGCCCGCATCTCCGGCCGCGCCCCGTAGGCCTGCTCAAGAGTCAGGCTGGCCACAATTTCCGGCGTCTCATAAAAGCTTGGGGTGTCGCCAAGTTCAACCTCCCGGTGCGGATCCAGATTCAGGAGCCGCGCCAGGCCATACAGCGCGACCTGTTGTTGAGTCTCGGCTTCCAGGAGCCGCTGCTTTTCGTTCTGGAGTTCCACGTTGGCGCGCAACGTGTCGATTCCCGTGCCCACCCCGTGCTTCTGCAGGTCGTCGGCCTGATCGTAGAGCGCTTGTGCCAGCTCCACGCGTGAGCGCGCCGCGCTGACCGCCGCATTGCCGCGTAAGCCGGCCAGGTATTGCGAAACTACCAACAGCACCACCTGTTCGCGCACGGCGGTCTCCTGTGCCTGGGTGGCGCTAACACCCTGGTGAGCCGCCTGCCAGCGTCGCCACAGTGTTAGATCCAAAACCGGCAGGGAGAAATTCGGGCCGACTTGAAAAAACTGAAACGGGCCAGCGTGCTCAGCAATACCCGGAAACTTGCTGCCAAACTGCGCGTAAATATTGAAGCGCGTCGCACGATCAAAACCCTCCAAGCCCACGTGCGGCAGCAGGGCGGCGCGCGCAATGTCATGGTCTTGCTGGCTCTCCGCGAAACTCAGAGTGGCGATCTGCACTTGCGGGTTTTCTTTGAGAGCGGTCGCAACGGCATCGTGAAGCGTCAACCGGACCGTAGAAGAATCCTGTCCGCGCAGGTTAGCTGCCGCAAGGATCGGCAGCAGGAGAATCAAGATCAGCTTGGCAACTGCCGGCTTCGACTTCCCCGCCGTCTTGCCGGGTTTTGCCGGGGGTCTTTCTGCCGCGACCTCCTCAATCAGCGACTTCGGCACCAAGCCCGAGCCGATGAGTTGCGCTCCCTGACTGGAAATAGAGCAGAGCAATTTCTTTCCCGCCGGGTCCGCGAACGTCACGCCAGACAAGTCCACCACCAAACCCTTCATCTTGTAAATGTCCGCTGACATCTGCCAGCAGCGCTCGAACTCCTCGACCCAGGGGCCGGAAAGCTTACCTTCGAGTTTGAGTGTGACCTTTTCACCCACATCGGTTGTCGTGATGCGAAGCATGATGGCAATTCTCCTCTTCCAGCCCTGCTAAATGGCAAAGCAAGGTCCAAACTTGAGTTCTTTTCTCATGCCTGTAAGTTGCTTATGTTTCAATTAATTATGTGAGTTGTGGCTCGGGGTGAAGGCGCAAGCGCCCACCGAAATGCCGAAATATCGTCACTTGCCGGGATAAGGTCATCGGCAGGCAGGGGGCTGTACCGGCTGCGGAAAAACGTGTATCGGCGACTTTACGTCGCCAGCGCCGGATTGATTC
>PMYF01000005.1 GCA_003171295.1 Acidobacteriota bacterium
ACCATGACGTCGAGATGGGGAATCAGCTTTTCAATCTGCTCCTCACGGTCGATGACAGTCAGCATGATCGGCGCGTCCTTCGAGAACGTCCAATGACTGGCATGGTGAATTCTGGTACTGGCCCCGTACCCTTCAATCCCTCGGTACACGGTCGCGCCAGCCATCCCCAGCTCCATACACTTCGCCACAATCGCTTCGTGCAAGGGCCTACCCTGCCATTTGTCACTCTCGCCGAAATGAATCCGCAACATGCGCGCTTGAAATTGGTCTTTCATTGTTGAGCCTCCACTCATGCAGAAACGCTTCCCGCCTGCGCCTCTGGCAGATCAACGTCCAGTGCGCGGTAGGAGTACTTGATGATGTCCACGTCTGATAAGACGACAAGACCCTCTTCCACCATCTGGTCTACAAGAGGCAAAAAGGATCGCAGCTTCTCCTCCGTATCAACGGCTGAGAGCATGATCGAGCAATCGTGCGACAGGTGGAGGGCCTTATCCTTGTGCATCCGCCGGTGTGCGCCATAGCCGAGGATGCCGC
The DNA here is from genome assembly GCA_003171295.1 of Acidobacteriota bacterium. GTDB lineage: Bacteria > Acidobacteriota > Terriglobia > UBA7540 > UBA7540 > Bog-366. The sequence continues at coordinate 538 of PMYF01000005.1, forward strand.
GATAGACCGTGACGCCAGCAATATCGTTGGCCCGCATGGCTTCGACGAGTGCGTTGTAAAGAGGCTTGTCTTTCCAGCGATCCGATTCGCCAATATAGATGCGCATCATCTTTGCTTTGCCCTCCATCTTCACATGCGCAGGAGGAGTGGCCTTCTTTGGCTTAGAGACCTGAGCGGGCTTCGCCAGCGTAGTTTCCTGAACCTCAATCATTCCGCTTCCGGCCAATTCCTCCAACTTTCCGAGCAGTTCGTTCACCTTTTCGCGAGACTCAATGAACTCAATTTTCAGCGGGAGATGGTCTGAGATCTCGACAATGCTGGCGGAGTGCATGTGGTGATCCGCGCCGAACCCGGCTATCCCCTTCAGGACAGTTGCGCCGGAGATGCCTCGGTAAAAAAGAAAGTCGAGGATGCTCGAATACGTTGGGACCCCGTGATGCGTCGAGCCCTCGCTCAGGTAAATGCAAACTTTCATTGCCTTTCCGGCACTCAACATAATTCCTCCTTCATGAATGTAGCCCGCGCTGTGACACAAGGAACTCGGCGGCACGCCCTATTGCGCCCCAGCCAGTTCTGTCCGGCTCCGCTTCATCACGCAGATGTTGCAACTCTTGCGCCAACTGCTGGCGGCAGTTTTCGATGATGGCGTCGATCCGGGCAGCAAGAACAGGCTGGACTTGTTTGCGCAGCTTTGCCCCGTGTGGGATACAAAGCACTGCTGGCCCTCGCAGCCAATGCGAAACATCTGTCCGTGTAATGCAGCTTACAAACTCGCGGAGGCGTAGGTCCTCCTCTGCAAGAACCTCCCTGCAAACGTCGCATCCGGAATCTTCCTTGGAGAGTGAGGGCGGTTCATCGACCAGCTTGATGAACACCTGCGCCGCCGCAGGCGCATTCTGGACCGCCGCAAGACCCCACGCATGAAAGTTGCACAGACGGTGGATGTCCTCTTTGGAGTGGTTCTGGAGGCGAGCCGTCTGATATTCCTTCAAGAATCGGCAGAATGGGCAACCCGTTTCCTGTAGCACCTGCAGAATCGATTGATAAACGACGAGCTGTCTATGTGTTCTCATGAGATGAACTCCGCTATGGCGGAGCCGCCCCACACAGCAGCGAGCCCAAGAATGAGACTGCTGACTGCATAGATTGCGGCCAGTGAAAAAGCGCCGGTTCGAATCGTGGAAAGGGTCTCCCACTCATACGTGGAAAAGGTGCTGTACGCACCGATAAAGCCAACTGGCACTAGGAACCTCCAGGCCGGATTCAGCCCCGCACGCTTGGCCAGGAAGGTGAGTGAGAAGCCGATGATGACGCAGGCGGTGATATTGATGACGAAAGTGCCATAGGGGAACTTCGTTCCCATCCGGTTGGCGATCGTCGAGCCGACCCAATACCTAGCCATGGAACCGAGTGCGCCTCCAAGCGCGATAAGAACATACTTCTGCAACCCAATCCCTCCTCACCCGTGGTGTAGCAGTGCTCCGCTGTTCTGCTTTGAAGTCCAATTCCCGAGAACCGCCAGATCCTGCTCAAGTCGAGGCACATCTAAATGGTCGTTGGAAGTCCCAGCAATCCTTTGGAGTTGAACCCGATAAGCATCGGCATTTGAGTTGACCAGAACCACCATCCTGCTCACGTATTGGTGGCCCCACTGGGACAAAGCATTACCGTAAAGATGAAGCGCCTGTTTGACCTCGGCGCCAACGCTTCTAAGCAGATTGCTTTTGATCCTGGCGCGGACGACGCTGCTTCCCAGAAAAATCCAGGTGGTCATGTTGATTCCCTCCGGGGCCATTCCCAGTTCAAAGCGCGGGATGTCGCGCAAAAGAGCCTCCGCCTCATCCTGTTCAGGTATATCGGATCGACCCATCTCCCGTGCCACAGCTCGCAACGCTTCGATTGCTCGCTCGCTTATGCCCTGTGCCGTCTCTATTACGCGCTCCACGGAGTTCCGAACGCCATCATGCATCCATTCCGAAATCTGTGCCGGCGTGACGCGAGGTTTGGAGTTCGCACGCATCCAGGAAAGCGCGCTTTCCGCCGTCAGGTTCAGGATTGTCTCCGGCGTTTCCCCAAGGGTGAAGAACGCATGGTCGAGAACGGTACGCTGTTCTCCCACCTCTCCGGTCACAACTCGCAGCCGCTCTTCAAGATCATGGACATCGGCAGGGAGACCGCGGCCTCTGCGGTTCTGCTGGTCGAGCACAGTCTCAATGGCCGTTGTGACCGCATCGCGCAAGGCGCCGATCTTTCTGGCAGCGGAACTGCTGCGGAGAACTCGTGCTTGATTGAATCGGGGAAGCAATTCCTGCTCAAAGAAGTGATCGAGCAGGACGGATTGTTCAGGGAGCGAACTGATAGGATGGACATTCAGTGTCAAGCCCATTTCCTGTTGCAGTTGTTCATGGATGTAACCGGTGACTTGATGAAGATCACCTTCCCCCAGTAGGTCTGCCTTGCTGAGCAAAACGATGGCGGGAATTGCGGCTTCATAGAGCAGGCGCAATGTTCCGACATCTTCTTCATTCAAAGTTGTACCGGCGTCAATCAGCAACAACGCAAGATCGCAGGATGGAAGATAGGCAAGAGTCTCTGCCCCGCCGCGTCTCGCCAAAGAGCCAAGACNNGACTTGAACCATCGCTCGTGTGACATTGCGCAGATTTCCGGGGTTCCCTTGCTCTGTCACAAGTTTGCCAAGCTCTTCAACTGTGACGATCTCATTTCGTCCATTGCCATAGGTGACGAAAGCACGCAATGTTGCTCCATATTCCAGCTTGGTAGGCACCGCTGTGATTGGATTGATGCCAACGGGCAACACGTCTGTGCTTAGGAGCGCGTTCAGCAGCGAGGACTTACCGCTGCTGACTCGTCCAAACAGCGCCACTTCCAGGTTGTTGTCCTCCAGGCGAGATGCAAGGGAATCAAT
>PMYF01000983.1 GCA_003171295.1 Acidobacteriota bacterium
CGCATCGCTTACGCCAACGAGCACTACGCTTCCGGCATTCCCGGCTGGAAGGCAGACCGTGGCCGCATTTACATCATGTACGGTCCCGCGGACGAAATTGAATCTCATCCCAGCGGCGGCTCCTACGAGCGGCCCATGGAGGAGGGCGGCGGCGAGACTTCCACCTTTCCCTTCGAGACGTGGCGATATCGTTACATTGACGGCATTGGGACGAACATCATCCTGGAATTCGTTGATCCCACCATGACCGGTGAATACCATCTGACGATGGACCCTGGTGAAAAGGACGCGTTGCTGCACGTCCCCGGCGCCGGCTTGACCATGATGGAACAGATGGGCATGGCCTCCAAGAAAGACCGCTTCACCCGCACCGACGGTATGACCCTTGGGCAATCGATGGGCGGCACACCCGAAAGCATGAATGAGTTTACGCGTCTGGACCTCTACGCCAAGATTTTCAAACCGCCCGAGGTGAAATTCAAGGATCTGAAGGCGGTTGTGACCACCAAGCTCTCGGCTCAAATGCTGCCGTTTGACGTGCGTACCGATTACATCCGCGTGACCGATCAAACCGTGCTTACCCCGGTGACGGTTCAGGTGAACAACGGCGACCTGCAGTTTCAGAACAAGGACGGTGTGATGCACGGGGTCCTGGACATCTTCGGCCAGATCTCGAGTTTGAGCGGCCGGATCATCAACACTTTTGAGAAAAGCCTGGTTTTGGATGTGCCCCAGAACGAATTCCAGCGTTATCAGGATCACAAATCGGTATATCAGGAAGCCCTGCCCCTGAAGCCCGGCCGTTACAAGCTGAGCTTGGTCTTGAAGGATGACCTGAACGGCCACATGGGATCCATGGAGCTGGGGATCATCGTGCCCCACTATGACGAGGACAAGCTTACCAGCAGCTCTTTAATTCTGGCCGACCTCATCCAGCCGCTGCCGACTAGCCAGGTGGGTTCCGGCCCGTTTGTGATTGGCGGGACCAAAGTCCGCCCCAGCGTCAACGGGAAGTTCACACGCGACCAAAAGCTTGGGATTTACATGCAGGTCTATAATCTGGGTGTCGACGAGAAGACGCACAAACCCTCCTTGGATGTGCAGTATGAAATTCTGAAAGACGGGAAGTTTATTCTGAACCAACCCGAGGATCCTACGAATTTGAAGAAGGCTTCACAGCAATTCACGGTAGAGAAGACGATGCCGTTGGGCGCACTGGGACCTGGCAAATACACGGTCCAGATCAAGGTAACGGACAACATCAAGAAACAAACTGTTAGCCCTACGGCCACTTTTGAAGTACGCTAGACGCAGCCTCTCCGCCTCGGGTGGGCGGAGGGTCGGGAAGTGAGCACGGCGGGACCCATGAACATATTTAAGTCCGAAAGCCGGCTGACGGCTTTCCTCCTGGTGAGTAGCCTGGTGCTTCCCTGGCTGCACCCCTCTCGGGGAGTGGCGGCAGGATACGGGCGGCTGGCTGGAATCGTTTTCGATACCCAGGGTACCCCTCTGATGGGCGCCTCGGTGATGATTCTCGGGCCGACGGCCATTGCGGCGGAATTGGCCAGCCAGACGATGGAGCGCGTCATCACTGACGCGCAAGGCCGGTTCACCGTTGAGCATCTTGTGCCGGGCTGGTACTCGCTCAAGGTGATCTCGCCCACACGCCTGCCCGCCATGCGCAACGGTATTCGCGTCGCGGCCGGTGAGACGGCCATTGCCAGGTTCGTCCTGACCGACACCTTTGCACCGATCCGCTTTCAGGTACCCAACAGTTCCGTCGCCACTTGGGGAGATGACTGGAAGTGGGTACTGCGGACTTCTTCCACCACCCGGCCCATCCTTCGCTTCCGCGAACAACCGCAGGTGGCGAAAATATCCGCGAAGAAAAACGAGAAACTGGCGCTGCCGCCCACCCAACGAATGATCGGCATCCTGCCGGGTTCCGCGCGGCGTGATCCGCTGGCTGATGACCCGGGTTTGGGCAGTGTGATTGCCTACCTCCGGCCCCTCTCGTCAGATTCCGACTTGCTGGTGGCTGGCTCGTTCGCGCCTGCCAGCACCGAGGCCGGCATAGTGGCCACGGTGTTCCGCCATTACACCCAGAAGGGTGAATCGCAGGAAATGGGTCTGATTGTCCACCAGTTCAGCCTGGCGGGCGGAGTTCCGCTCCCCGTTGGAAACGGGATGGAGGGTTCCTCCCGCGGCCAGGGCTTGGTGCTGAGTTACGCGGACACGCGACTAATCGCGCCCAAGGTCCTGGTGACCGCGGGGATGGATATTAACTATCTGAACTCGCTGGGCGAAGTCATCACCGTGCAGCCCCACATGAAACTGGAATACCAGGCGACCGGTGTTACGGTCCTGGCTGCCCAGTTCGGTTCTGCCCGCGCGGATGGATCCGACACCCTGCTCGAGCGCGTGGGGATGTTGAACGCCTTCCCGCGCATCACGGAGCGCGATTACCGGCTCAAGTTGGAGCAACTGAACCACTCGGAAGTTTCGGTCAATCGTCGCATCGGGAAGTCAGCCCGAGTGCAGGCCGCGGCCTATCGGGATGCCTTGCGCAATGCTGCGGTGTGGGGGGTTGGCAACCCCTCGAGCACGCCAGGGCTGGCCGGGAATTACCTCCCCAACCCTGCCGTTCAGGGAATCGTATTGAACGCCGGGAACTACCGGTCGGCAGGATTCCGGGCGGTCTATTCCCAGACCTTCGGTAAGCACTCGGAGGTGTTGCTTTCCTACGCCACGGGCGATGCCCTCACGGCAGGCGGCGCGGGGGGGCAGGCGAGACTCGCCAATTTGCAGGGAGTCCTGCACTCGCAGCCGACAACCTCGCTGGCGGGCAAGTTTTCAGCGGAAATTCCTGTGACCCACACCCGCTTCATTACTGCATATGAGTGGGTTCCCACCGACCGCGTTTCTCTCGTCGATCCATATGGCCAAGCGAGCCTGCAGATCCAACCGTATTTGGGCTTTCAGATCCGCCAGCCTCTTCCCACCTTGACATTCCTTCCCGCCCATATTGAAGCCTTGGCGGATTTCCGAAATCTCCTGGGCCAGGGATACGTCCCGGTAGGTCAAGCGGGTGAAAAACCCATGCTCTTGAGTTCGGGTTACCGGTGCTTCCGAGGCGGCTTCTCAGTCCAGTTCTGAAGAATCTCCGTAACTGCCAGGGGTGCGAAAGCACACCGAAACGCCGTGTACCCTTGAGCGCGGCGGTGACGTTCAATTACTTTGGCATCCGTGCAAGTGACAATTTATCATATTGGTAATCCAAAAAACCGTAGGATGTATCCGTAATTTTGTATGGAGTGTATTTCTACAGAGGCGATTTCTTTATCTTACAGAAACAAAACGGCTTAAATATTCAATTCGTCACAATTACTGGAAGCAAACGTGCAAGAATGCTGGGCGAATTAGTATCCGATACGTCATATAGCTGGATTTCAAGATGACCAGGATTCCACCTTTCCGAGTGACCACGCTCTCGCTTGCACTGCTGAGCTTGGTTCTGGCGGTCTTTGGCGTCTTGAATTTTCAGCAACGCGGCCTCTACCAAGCGCCGGACGACGGCGTCTCCTGGATTGACGCTTCCCAGGGGCCGACCGCCTGGATTGTGGTGCGCGGGGGGCCTGCGGACCGGGCGGGGATCCGCGAGGGTGATCTGCTCAAGGCCATCAACGGCCAGCCGGTCACGAACGCGGCGGATGCCGTCCAGCAGGTTTACCATATAGGGATCTGGTCCCTGACTGCCTATAGCCTGGCACGGAGCGGGGAGCCCTTTGAAACGAGCCTGGTGCTGGTGCCGCAGGGCACGGCAGGGTCGGTCCGACATTATCTGGCGTTAGTGGGATTGTTCTATCTCCTGATCGGCACCTTCATCCTTTTCCGCCGCTGGACGGCCCGCAACTCTCGCCACTTCTATGTATTCTGCCTGGCCTCGTTTGTCCTTTACACCTTCGCTTACACGGGCAAGCTGAATCTGTTCGACTGGACCATTTATTGGCTCAACGTAGCTGCGTGGGTCTTGCAGCCCGCGCTGTTCCTGCATTTCTGCTTGGGTTTTCCGGAGCGTTCCAGCCTGATCCGGGAACGCCGCTACTTGGTGCCGCTCCTCTATCTGCCCGGAGCATTACTGGGGGCGGTTCACGCCCTGGTGGCGTCGGATGTGCTGGTGCTTCCCTTGCCGCTTCTGCAAGTCCGGTGGGTGCTGGACCGCGCCGAGTTGTTCTACTTGGGGGCGTACTTTCTTGCCGGCGCTCTGGCGCTCCACCACGCTTATGCTCGCGCCACAGATCCGCTGCTGAAACACCAGTTGAAATGGGTCACACGGGGCACCTGGCTCGCGATTGTTCCCTTCGCGACGCTTTATGCCTTGCCCTATTTCCTGGGGTTTGTCCCCAACCCCTGGATGAACGCTTCGGCGCTCTCGCTGCTCTTCCTGCCCGTGACTTTTGGCTATGCCATCGTGCGCTATCGGCTGATGGATGTGGATATCATTTTCCGCCGCGGCATTGCTTACACCCTGGCCACGGCCAGCATCGTGGGTTTCTATTTCGGACTGATCGCTCTCTTCGCGGATTTCTTCCGCGCCACGTTTCCCATCACCAGCCGCGGCGCCTGGGTCGTGGCGATTGTTCTGACTGCCATTTTCTTCCAGCCCATCGTGAACTACTTCCAGCAGTGGTTGGATCGCTTTTTCAAGCGCGAGCGCTACGATTACCGGCGCACGCTGCTGGAGTTCGCGCGTGAGCTTACTTCCGTATTGCACCTTGATCGCCTGCTGGAGCAGATTTGTGACCGCCTGGCGGAGACCCTGGGAGTTGACCGCCTGGCCGTGTTCCTGGCCGCGGAGCCGGATGGCTTCCGCTTGGTCCGCTCGCGCGGCATGATTGTTTCCGGCAAGGCGGATACGAGTTTCCTCGACCCGAACCGTCCCGAGTTTGGCAAGGGCTACCTCTTCTTCGATAGCGTGAAGCGGGCCTACGGCTTTTCTCCGGCGGCCCAGAAAGCCATTGAGCATCTCAAGCTGCACTACTACCTGCCTTTCAAGGTTAAGGAACGGACGCTCGGCTACCTGGGATTGGGCAAGACGCGCGAGGGCGACTATCTTTCCAGCGAAGACATTGATCTTCTCCAGACCCTCGCCGGCTATGTTTCCATCGCACTGGAGAACGCGCGCCTCTATGAATCGCTGGAACTGAAGGCCCAAGACTACCAGGCCCTGCGCGATTTCAGCCAGAACATCATCGAATCCATCAACTCCGGCGTGCTGGCCTGCAACCTGGAAGGCAAAGTCGAAGCCTGGAATTCCGCCCTGGAACGCCTTTACGGAGTGCGCCGTTCCGAGGCCCTGGGGAAGACGCTGGAAGAGATCTTCCCCCTGGAACTGCGGGGCGAGCTCGCGCAGGTTTCTGACCCGCACCACACCCTCAACTTGTACAAGTTCCGCCTGCGTAATGCGGAAGACCGTTCCCTGATCGTGAACCTCTCGCTCGTGCCTCTGATTGGGAAGGAGAACGAGGTGATTGGCCGGCTGTTGGTCTTCACCGACCTCACGGAGCGCGTCGACTTGGAGGACCAGTTAATGCAGGCCGAGAAGCTCTCCTCGATCGGCCTCCTGGCGGCAGGCGTGGCGCACGAGGTGAATACCCCACTCGCGATCATCACCTCCAACGCGCA
>PMYF01000960.1 GCA_003171295.1 Acidobacteriota bacterium
AGATTACTTCTCATATTAACGGGAGATTTGAGCAAATCGAAACATGCTCAGCGTCCGCCGCCGGGCGGCTTCGTTCATGGTCGCGAATTCGGAAACTGACCCAGCGATCTGCGTTTACTCTATCCCGATCTCTCAGCACGTTTGGGGTACGCGCATGAGTGTTTTGACCATTGGATCACCGGCTGCCAGGCCGCCAGCCAGCGCCGCGCACGATCTAGCAATGCATGCAATCCGGAAGGAGCATTCGCATGTTTATCAAGAGACTTATACTCCTATGCTGCGTTTGCATGACTCACGCGGCGAGTTTCTCGCTCGGTGCGCAGCCGGCGCGCCGCAAGGAGCCGGTGGATTATGTAAATCCAAATATCGGGACGATCGGGCATTTGCTGACTGCGACGGTTCCCTACGTACAGTATCCGCACGGGATGGCCAGAGTAGCTCCCGCCAGCACCCCGGGTATCCAGGACCGCTATCTCGCAGATAAGATCTTCGGCTTCCCCGCGGGTCCGGCAACTCTGATGGCGTACACCGGTGACTTCTCGTCTGATTCGGCCAAGAGCGCTTCGCATTACGATCACGATTTTGAAATCGCCACCCCGTACTGGTACAGGGTCAGACTGGACGATTCGAATATTGCGGCCGAATTCACGGTTACCCAACTGGCGGCCTACTACCGATTCGAGTTCCCGGCAACCCCACACGCTCACCTGGGCTTGAGCCTGACCAACGGCGACATCGAAGTCGCTGGGCCGAATGCGGTATCCGGCTCTGGTAACTCAGCACCCAACGAAGGAACCGATGGCGTGCAGTACTTCTTCTACACCGAATTCTCGAAACCGGTGGGAGGTTACCGCACCTGGAGCGGGAGCAACCTGTCCCGGGATGCCAAACAGTCCGGCGGTAGTGTGGGTTTTGCGACCGATTTTGCGGCCAGTGCGGGAGAGCAGATCGAGGTACGGGTGGGCATTTCGCACATCAGCGTGGATCAGGCAAAACAAAACCTGCAGCGCGAGGTTCCCCAGTGGACCTTCGACGCGGTGAAGGCAAAGGCGCGTACGGCCTGGAATCATGCGCTGAGCACGATCCTGGTGAAAGGCGGCACTGAGCGACAGCGCACCATATTCTATACCGCTCTTTATCGGACGCTGTGCCGCATGACCGACATCACCGAAGACGGACAGTATTACAGCGGATATGACCACCGCGTGCACTCGGCGGACGGGCACGATTTCTACGTGGATGACGGACTCTGGGACACCTACCGCAGCGCGCATCCGTTATTGCTTCTGATCGAAACTCCCCGGCAGATGGATATGGTGCGGTCTTACATCCGCATGTACGAGCAGAGCGGCTGGATGCCGTCGTTCCCGTCGGTCCGCGGCGAGCGCGCACTGATGATCGGTCATCACTCTGCGGCGCTGATCGCCGATGCGTACACCAAGGGCTATCGCGATTTTGATGTGGAAGAGGCATATGAGGGCATGAAGAAGAACGCCATGGAATCGACCATGCAGCCGTGGCGCCGCAGCCCCCTGACGGAATTGGACAAGGTCTACCTGGAAAAGGGTTTTTTCCCCGCTTTGGCCAAGGGAGAGACCGAAAGTGCGAAGGAGGTGGATCCGTTCGAACGCCGCCAGGCAGTGTCCGTCACTTTGGAAAACTGTTATGACGACTGGTGCCTCGCCCAGGTGGCCAAGGGGTTGGGCAAGGAAGACGACTATGCCTACTTCATGAAAAGGGCGCGAAACTACGCCAACCTTTTCGATGAGCGGATCGGTTTCATGGCACCGAAGAGCGCCAATGGCAAGTGGGTGGAGGACTTCGACCCCAAACTGGGTGGCGGGCAGGGAGGACGGGCCTGGTTTGCCGAATGCAATTCGTGGGTGTACACCTGGCACGTGCAGCATGACCCGGCAGGCCTGATCGCCCTAATGGGCGGGCGCGAGAAATTTGCCGCCAACCTGGACCAATTGTTCATTGAACAGTATGGGACTTCAAAATTCACATTTCTGGGCCAATTCCCGGATATGACCGGACTGATCGGCCTGTACCCGCAAGGCAACGAGCCAGCGTTCCATATTCCGTACCTGTTCGACTACTGCGGACAGCCATGGAAAACCCAATACAGGGTGCGCCAGATTATGGACGTGTGGTATGGCGACGGCCCTCTCGGCATTTGCGGGGACGAGGACGGCGGCGCGATGTCTTCCTGGTACGTGCTCAGCGCCATGGGTTTCTACCCGGTGAGCCCGGGACAACCCGCGTATGAGATCGGGAGTCCGCTGTTCGAAGAGACGCGCATCACGCTCGACAAGGGCAAGGTCTTCACCATCACGGCCAGGAACGTCTCCGCACAGAACAAATATATCCAGTCGGCCACCCTTAACGGCAAACCGTGGGACAAGGCGTGGTTCGCGCACTCCGATGTTGCGATCGGGGGCGCGCTGGTCCTGGTGATGGGGCCGCGGCCTAATCCTGCATGGGGCAGCGCACCCGAAGCCGTGCCGCCTTCGATGTCTCGCTGAGGGGAAGAAAATCGAGCCGGCGGATTCGAAGAGGTTGCTCACACGCGGATCAGCGGAACCTGAGAAGTGTCGCAGATCGCGATCCACTCGGCGGGGATCTCGGGGATGAGGGGCTTCAGCCAATCGGCACAGGCCTGCATGCCCCACTCTTCGGGCCGTTCATGGGAGATTAACTGGCCTGCCCCCGTTTTCTGTACCAATCATAATGTGAGTTCCTGGGCGTAAGTCAAGTCCCCTGGGATCGAGGCGAGGGGCGTGGGGGGAGACGCCCCTCGCGCCGCGGCCT
>PMYF01000103.1:0-509 GCA_003171295.1 Acidobacteriota bacterium
TAGCTCGCCGCATTGCTAGAATCGAAGGAGCGAGAACCAGACCGTGACGAACTTAGACCGTATCACGACCGACCCGGCCCGCATGAACGGCGAGCCGTGCATCCGCAACATGCGCCTGACAGTTCGCCGTGTGCTTGAAGCCCTGGCGACTTATCCTGACCGTGCCGAGCTCAAGCGCGAGTACCCGGAACTCGAAGACGAAGATATTCGCCAGGCGCTCGCTTTCGCCGCCGCTTCCCTCGACGACAAAATTCTTCCCCCGGTCGTTGCCCTCTGATGCTGTTTCTCGACCAGGGCCTGCCGCGCTCCACCATACTTCACTTTCGCGACGCGGGCTTGAAGGCTGAACACGTCGGCGATGTCGGCCTTGCCGCTGCCGACGATGGAAGCATCCTCGCCCGCGCTCGGCGCCATGGCCAGATCGTCGTTACCCTGGACGCGGATTTTCATGCCCAGTTGGCCCTTTCGGGCGCGGCGGAGCCCTCCGTGATTCGCATCCGCATCGAAGG
>PMYF01000103.1:577-1168 GCA_003171295.1 Acidobacteriota bacterium
TAGGCGTAGTTTGCCTTACTCTGCGGTTCTTCGAATGGAAACCACAACGTGTTTATTAAGATCCACGGAAGAAAGGCCGCAGAGTAATCCCGCTCGGGGCGGGATAACTCTGCGCTACCACGCGGGCTCATGCCTGATGCCCTTCGCACCTCACGACTTGTTCGTGAGGGCTTTTTCCACCGCTTCCGGGTTTCTATCCATCACCGTCAAGTAGGCGCGCACGGCGCTTTCTGGCCGCCGGCGCCCTTGCTCTCATTCCTGGAGCGAGCGCGGGCCTGTGCTGCCAGCTCTTAGCCCCAAAGGGGCGACCTATCACAGCCCAGGCCATCGGCCTGGGTTGAACGATCTATCCATTTCAATCGAGCCCTGAAGGGGCGATCTACGACCTGCCTTCAATCCCACAATTATTGTTCGGCTTCGATAGCAATTGTGGCATGGGTTTTAGTTGGCGCGCCCCTTCAGGGCTTGAACCTGTGACCGCCCCTTGATCCCAGGGCGTTGCCCTGGGCTGTGATAGGTCGCCCCTTTGGGGCTCAGGCTTATTCCGCGTCGGGTGCCCCGATGGCTCGGGGCGCCTCACGGACACGGGCA
>PMYF01000103.1:1185-3029 GCA_003171295.1 Acidobacteriota bacterium
AACAAAGCCCAGGCCAACGGCCTGGGTCACGGAAACCCCACCCGATTTATATCCGCCAGCCCTGAAGGGGCGCGCTAACCTGGACCTGTACCCTGCCTGCTGATCACAATCTGTCGGGCGATAAGGCAGGTTCCGTAGATCGCCCTTTCAGGGCTCGGGGCAGGAAATCATCTTCTTGACCCAGGGCGTTGCCCTGGGCTGAGTTAGGTCGCCCCTTTGGGGCTCAAGCTGATTCCACTGCGGGCGGCCCCCTTGCACTTGATGTACGTGCCCCACGAACCCGGGCAACATTTCTGTTACCGAGTCCAATCCGTGGCCNNGTTCTGGCTTCTTAACGGCAACGCTTGTTATGTTTTCTGGCGAGTAAACATCTCGACCAGCACCGTCGAGACTATGGCTGCTGCCTTGGGGGAAATTCTGCCCAACTTGCGGACCAGGCGCTGCCGGTCTATGGCGCGGAGCTGGTCAAGCGCCACCTGCCCTTGCTTGCCTTGGAACGTGAGCGCCACGCGTGTCGGATAAGGTCTCGCCACGGTGGTCATGGGGGCAATAATGACGGTCCGCAGGTGGCGGTTGCTCTCGTCGGGTGAGACAACCAGGCAAGGGCGGGTCATCTGGATTTCCGCCCCCTGCGTCGGATCCAGAGATACCAACCAGACCTCATCCAAGCGCGGTGCGTCGCCTACCACTGCCACTCCTCCCGATCGAACTGATTCGAGGGAGTGTCGAGCAACAGTTCATCGTGGGCGGAAGAGCCGGCGGCGCGGAATGCTTCCTCCCAGCCCGCGCGCGGCAGACGGGCCGGTGCGATCACGAGATGATCGTTTTCGACCCGAAGCTCAACGGCGTCCTCGAAGCGGCACTGTTCGATGATGGGCTTGGGGATTCGGATACCTCGCGAATTTCCAACACGTACCAGCGCAACCTTCATGGCCGTCAATGACCTCGTGCTTACATTGTAGTCACATAAGGGCTTTTTGGCAAGCGCGGGTGGCGCCCCGATGCAGCGGGGCGCCCCACGAACACGGGCAACATCTCTGTCACCGCGTCCTATCCGTGGCCTGTTCTGGCTTCAGTAGCACCCCGATGCATCGGGGTGCGCTATGCATGGAAGGCATCAGCTTTGGACATAGGCAAGAGTGCCTGTGCCACCCTTTGCATCTCACGCCTTGTTATGAGGGCTTTTTCCACCGCATCCGGGTCTCTATCAATCACCGTCAAGTAGGCGCGCACGGCGCTTTCTGGACGCCTGCGCCCTTGTTCCCATTCCTGGAGCGAGCGCCGACATTGACTTGCCACCGTGTGATTTATAAGTTACAATGAAACCGTGATCGAGATTCGTCACTACGTCAGCCGTGCCGGAAAAGATGTCTTTGACGATTGGCTGTCGGAACTGGCGGATGCCCGTGCACAAGCGAGGATCGCGACCCGAATTAACCGGCTCGCCGCCGGGAATTTTGGCGACTGCAAGCCGCTGCGACAAGGTTTGAGCGAGTTGCGGATGGATTGGGGACCAGGCTACCGGGTCTATTATGCGATGGTGGAAAAGGTATGCGTTTTGCTTCTCTGCGGCGGGGACAAACGCAAACAGGCGTCCGACATTGACCGGGCGCTGGAGTACCTCAAGGATTATAGAGAAAGGACCGAAACCTCATGAAACGTAAAGCCAGCGTCTCCCACGATGAGGCCATCGTTCGGCGGCTCCGCAAGGACTCGAATTTTGCCGCCGAGTACCTCAAAGCGGCACTCGAAGATGAGGACGAACCCCGCGTTCTGTTGATTGCCTTGCGCCACCTCGCCCAAGCTCAGGGCATCGCCAAAGTGGCCAAGGCCGCCGGCATCGA
>PMYF01000103.1:3040-4117 GCA_003171295.1 Acidobacteriota bacterium
TCAGACTCACGGTCGAAACCGCTCCATAATTCGCGGGTGGCGTCCCGATGCATTGGGGCGCCACTCACGACTTGTTCATGAGGGCTTTTTTCACCGCTTCCGGGTTTCGATCAATCACCGTCAAGCAGGCGCGCACGGCGCTTTCCCGACGCCTACGCCCTTGCTCCCATTCCTGCAGCGAGCGCGGGCTGACGGCGTAGCACCGCGAGAATTCCGCCTGCCTGGACTTGTCTCGCGAGACCATTTTGCCGGGGCAGGCGCCGAGCAGGGCTGTCCAACTTCGCCAACCATGCGAGCGCTGAGCCGCAGATTGGCGCCCGCCGGGTCGAACGTAATTTGGACAAGCCTGGGCGCCGACCGCCGCTACAACGAACTGATTCACGGCGGTTGCCCCTTGCTATTCTTTTCGGCGCGGGCATAATAGAGGCATGCGCAAACAGAAGAAACTGCTTTCCTATCAAATCAGCCTGATTCCCGAAAAGTCTGGGGGTTACACGGTCCTGGTCGCGACGCTTCCGGGTTGCGTTTCTTACGGAAGCACCCTTGAAGAGGCCACGCAGAATGCCCGAGAGGCGATCGAGCTTCATCTCGGAAACCTTGCCGCCCATAAGGAAGCCATTCCCGAAGATAACGAGACCGTGCCCGTATTCACAACTCTCGTTCAGGTGACACCGACGTATGCCTAAGGAACTTCCCGCTTTGCGCGCACGGGAAGTTGTGCGCGCCTTGGAAAAAGCGGGATTTTCCCGCTGGCGCCAGAAGGGCAGTCACCTCACGATGTTCCGCGAAGCAGACCGGCGGGCGTTAACGATTCCCATCCACTTTTCCAAGACTGTTCCGAAAGGCACACTTCGAGCCATCATCAAACAGGCTGGCCTATCCCCCGAGGAATTCCTACGCAACCTGTAGCATGCGCCCAATTACAAAGTAGCGGTTAGCGGTCGCGGGTGGCGGCGGTCAGCGCAGTCCTGATTGTAGGCTTTTCTCATGCCTGATGCCCTTCGCATCTCACGCCTTGTTATGAGGGCTTTTTCCACCGCTTCCGGGTTCCTATTCCATCACCGTCAAGTAGGCGCG
>PMYF01000896.1:0-2947 GCA_003171295.1 Acidobacteriota bacterium
TAGAACACTTCCCGCTCCGGGGCTCGCATCTCCGTTAACACTTCTTCGGTGGGAATCCCCCCGTCCATCATCCACACCCGCCGCGCGCGTCCGTACTGCGCTTCGATCTTGCCCAGAAACCGGCGCAGCGTGGTGCGATCCGAAGTGTTACCCTCCATCACTTCGTAGGCCAAGGGAAACCCTTCCGGGGTCACCACCAAGGCGATCACGACCTGCCGACAATCCCCGCGGTGGTCCCGGCTGTAGCCGTGCTTGGCCTTGGGAATCTCCTCTCCCTCGCCCTCGATATAGGTGCTGGTGAGGTCGCAGAGCAGCACGTCAAAGCGCGCTTGAAACAGCTCCTGCCAGCGCTGGCGCAGTTGATCGAACAGGGCGGCCTTATGCTTCAAAATCCGATCCAGGCACCGATACAGCCGGTCCTTCTCCGCCACCGCGAAGCTGCTTCCCAATAGATCCCCCATGGCGCTCTGATCAAATCCTTGCAGGTGCAAGCGGAACTCGCTGCCCGGGGAGACCCGCCGGCTTACCCCCAGTAACTCCAGGACCTTCGCCCAGGGAACTTCCTCCCGGCCTTCCCCCAGATGCGCTTCCCAAAATGCCTCCAGCCCCAACTGCTGCCACAGCTCGCATCCCAGCCAGTAATTGCCAAACGCTCGCGGCCGTCGCAACTCCATCTCCGGTAGCTTCACCTGCACGCCTTCCCGTCCGTCGGCGGGAATTTCGCGGTCTTCCGGAAACAGGCTCAGCGTCGCCGCCCGCTGCTCGGCTTCATCAAAAACTTCCAGCGTCTGCCGCCAGGCCGCTTGTTGGCTATCGTTGATCTCTCCCAAAAACAAGACCTGCCGTTGTACCACCCGCCCTGAGCGCACCCGGCGATTCTCCACCACACTGAAATAACGGTGCGCCTTGCCGTCCTTGCATCGCCTTTTGCTCCGCAGAAACATCGTCAGCGCGCATCCTGACAAATTCCCTCGGCGCTTGTAAAGGCGGTAGGTCGGCACTACAACGGCTTTTCGAGAAACCGCGATTGACCGAGAAGAGGTTAGGCCAGCGGGCAGATCAAATTTCACTCAAAATAGTTCTCAGCTGCGAAAGGTGGGTTAGGCATGGCGCAGAGGGAGATCGCCTGGCCGGACAGCGACTTCTCCATGATGATCGCACAAGCTCTTCAGAGAAAGGAGGTCTCCTGTGCGCTTTGTCGGCAAGAGCCGGCTCGGTTTCTACCCGCTGCCATTGTCCGAAGCCCAGCGGATTCGCAGGTTTCTCCTGTTTCCAGACCAGCCCTCGTCGGCGCTTGATCCGTGTATCGGTGATGGCGTGGCGTTCGAGGCTATTACAGGTGGAGCCCATGTGCTTCGCTATGGCATCGAGCTTGATGCCTACCGCGCCGAGCAGCCCACGCAGCGGATTCACAACATCGTCCAAGGGAACACGCTGGAAGTGCAGTGCTCCATCGAGTGCGTTGGTCTCCTCTACTTGAATCCACCCTATGATTGGACACTCGGGCCGGCTGACAGTCGTCGCACCGAGCAGTCGTTCCTGAGCCACACCTATCGCTGGCTGAAACCCGGTGGCGTACTGCTATTCCTTATCCCCGGCGACCGGCTGGCCGAATGTAGTCAGATTCTCTCCGCGCATTTCCGTGACGTCCGGGTTCACCGTCTCGAGGGACCCGAGTGTATGCGCTACGGTGAGCAAGCTCCCGTTCTAGAAGTGGTCGTGATGACGACAGCAGACCGAGAATCAGAAGGTTTTCAAAGGGAAAGGGGAAACCTTGCGGAAAAACTCGGCGTCCCAGTCGTTGTTATTTTGCGAGACCGACTCATCGAGTTAATGGCAGAGGGGCTAGCAAGCGATTCGCCCTATTGAGTCTTGATGTACTCCAGAAGTGATCCCTGCTCGGACTATCGTTGCTTAGTCGAAATTGACAACATGTCGGGGGGTGCGCCCGCCAGCGCGAGAGAGAGAGGCAGACCTTATCCCGTCCTACAAAAACGAGGAAGGGTTAAAGAATTGTCTTGCCGCGTCTGTCCGCCATGGAACGACGCGGTTACTTGATTCGCCAAATCGGCTTCCCGACTCTGTTAAAATACGCCGCAAGGAACATTGACAACCACATGACCAACTGGAAAGTCATTGCGCTTATCAGCGGTAATATCGAAGCCGTTTCAGGCCCGGCTGCTCAAGACCGGCCGGGAGCCCACGAATGGATTGTCTGGCAAGGTGCAGCCGCTGACAAAGCTGAAGCCCTCCAAAGNNGTGGATGCGCATTCGCTACGAGAGAGATCTTAACAAACGGTAGGATCTTGCTTAGCCCAATCCGGTTGCCGTGGTTGTCGATATATCCGCAACGGGTGGAGTCGCACACCTCAGCACAATGCCGTCGCGAAATGGCTGGTCTTTCCTGAACGGCGGCCCGATGGCGAACGAGCCAGCCTGGTTGATATAGCCGAACCCGCCGTCCCATCCAAGAGGGTCGGGCAGTGTCTTTTTCTCAAAAATCCTGACAAAGGTCCAGCCAGCCATGTATGTCATGACGGCGAGGAAGGATATGACATACGGTGACGGACAGTTCTTGAGGGAAATGGGGATAGATCCTTGCCTTCTGGATGACCCATTCTCCCGTCCCTTCCCGCCCCCGCTGCCTCCCGGACCGGGATTCCCTCCCTGACGGAGAAGGATGCATGCTGGCTCTTGAATCTAGGAGTCAGGTGGGAGCGGGAACCCGAGCCGGACTTCATACCGCCCAGGAGCCTCCGGGAATACCTGGCCCGCTACCCGAACGGCATAAGGGAGACCGTGAGGGAGGCCGCCAAGGAACTGGAGGCCGACCTGCCAGACTACAATGACCTCGACGACCTCGTGCAGGACATCGTGGTGATGTTTCTTGATTTCTCCACTGACCTGGAAGACATCGTCGAGATGCACGTGACCTGCCCGCCGCCGC
>PMYF01000896.1:2984-3155 GCA_003171295.1 Acidobacteriota bacterium
CCGGGCGACTTCAGGTAGCCCCATGGACCCTGAGAAAAGAAGCAGGATAATGGTCAGCATCAGGTCGGTGTCGAGGCTTGAGCTCCGGGCCATCGCCATGGCGGAGTCCCTGGCAGGGTGCAGGCTCCGGCTGGCGGGACCACGGGTAGGGCGGACTTGAGCCATGCAGCA
>PMYF01000261.1:0-4773 GCA_003171295.1 Acidobacteriota bacterium
AAGGCGAGGCAGCGATCACCCGGCTTGCTCGCGCAACTTTATGATAGTCTCCTTATGGGGACGGGTCAAACCGGGCGCGGGTTTTGGCAGTGGGTCAGTTTGCTGTAGCGGCGCTCTATGAGCGCCGGAATCTAGTGAATCAAAACCCGGCGGTCATAGACCGCCGCTACAACATGCCATCAACCTGCTAGGAGTTCCACCCAACTTGCAGGTCAGAGCGTTTGACACTATGACATTCTTACAGCCATTTTCGCGGCCGGGATTGCGCTTCCTCCGGCTGCTGATCGGAATCGGCTGGCTGTTCTTCCTGCCCGCCCTGGTTGTGGCGCAGCAGGAAGCGGCTCCGGACCTGCTCTCGCAGACCGACGAAATCTTCCACCAGATGAGCGCAATGACCGGCCTGCCGATCAAGGAGCCGCTCAAGAAGCAGGTTGTCAGCCGCGCGGAAATCCAGAAGTATCTGACCGAGAACCTGCACGCCGAGACCACACCGGCGGAACTCCACGCGCAGGAAGCCACGCTGTGCGCCTTCGGCCTGGTGTCGCGCGAGTTTGACCTGGAGAAATTCCTCATTTCGTTTTACACCGAGCAGGCGGCGGGCTTCTATGATCCGAAGCACAAGATCATGTATCTCGCCGACTGGATCCCGGCGGAAACGCAGAGCATGGTGCTGGCGCACGAACTGACCCACGCGCTGCAGGACCAGAGTTGGGACCTGGAAAAGTTCCTGCACGCGGCCCGCGATAATGACGACGCCGCGAGCGCTCGCCAGGCATTCGTGGAAGGATACGCCACGGCCGCCATGATGCAGCAGATGACCGCTCCCCTGGAACTGGCGCAGTTGCCCTCGATTGCACCCCTCATGGAGATGGTCATCCACCAGCAGTTCGAGGAGTACCCCACGTTCTCGAAGGCGCCCTACTTTTTCCGCGTGCAGTCCTTGTTCCCGTATGTCGAAGGCATAGGCTTCATCCAAGTCGGCCTGCAGCGGGGGGGATGGAAGAGCCTCAACAGCGTATTTGCGAATCCTCCCGACTCGACCAGGGAGGTCTTTGATCCGCAGACCTATTTCGACTACCGGTCGCTGCCTTCGCTCGCGCTGCCCCGGCCGGCCGCGCTCGCCGGCCTGGAATTCCTGACGGAAAACGTGATGGGTGAACTCGGGTACTACGCGCTGCTGGGACAGCTCATTTCCGAGGAAGAGGCGAAGACGCTGGGCGAGGGCTGGCGCGCCGATCGGTATCTGCTCTACGAGCATTCCGGTGGGAAGAACTACACGCTGGTGGCGCGCACGCGCTGGGCGAGTGCGGAGGCCGCCCTGACGTTCTTCCGCGACTACCAAACGATTCTCACCCACAAGTACCCGGAACTCACGGCCGCTAAGGGCTCAACCCAGGACCTGTTTATCGGCGCGGCCGCGAACGGGCAGACCCTGCTCCTGCGCCAAGGTGATGAGTGCCGGTGGGCGGAAGGCGTGCCCGCCACCCAGGCGGACGCGATGCTCGCGTGGCTGCGCACTCTCTGAGAGCAGAATCTTTTCCTATGGCAACGGCGGGAAGGCCGGCATTCGTCGCGGGCGATGCTACTGAACGCGGCGGGCAGCGCAATAGCCGCGCCGAGCGTACACACTCCAGGGGGCGGGCTTCACCAGAGTGACACTTATCCGGTGAAAATCGTCTTGGGGTGAAACGTTCTGGGGTGAGAAGCCCAGCAGGTAGGAAACTTCGGGGGAACCTAGGTGGCGAAGTCCCGCCTCGAAATCGGCCGGGTCGTGCACAAAGGCCCCCCCGGTGCCCGCCGCGAGGTCCTTTAGCACCACCGCATCGGCCTCATCGCTGCGCTGCACGATCTTCCCCAAAGCCGCTGCGTCTCGCCGCGAGAGGCTCTGGCCCGGCTGGGCGGGATCTGCGGCCGGGAGGATGTTGCAAAATCCGCGGGCGTCCAGGGCACTGATCGTGATGCCCTGCCGCAGGGCGCGATCCACCAGCGCATCCACTTGCTCCGCGTGCGTGCCGCTCAGGAATCCGCCGGAGATGAGAGCAATAGTCCGCGGGCCGGGAAAGCCCTCCACCCGGTGCACCAGCTCGGCGAGACCTTTCAGCGTGGCTTCCGCCCCAATTTCACTGTGAATCGAGATGAGCATGGCCGTCGAAAGAGCCGTGTCGACGGTGGTGGGGCAGCGACACTGGCACAGGAACGTCAAGGCTACCGCCAAGGGCAGGGCATCCGCCTCCGACTTCTCCAAAATCATCTGCGCGTGGTAGGGCGTGACATCCGGGCAGTAGCCACCCGTTTGAAACCGAGAGAGGGCACGAAGGTGCGCTAACGCCTGACGGAGCGTATAGGGGTTAGCGGTGAAGTCGGCGGAGACTTGGCCGGAGGCGCTGAAGATACCCACGTGCTCCCCTGGCTCAAGCGACTCTCCGAGGAAATGGTCCGCAGCTTCGCGGGCCGCCTCCACGTCCATAGGTGCCAGATGGTAATCGTCAAAGAAAAGCGCAGTGCGACGTTCGCCCCGCCCGGGGGGGAGCGCACCCTCCGCGGCGCGCAATTTCTCCCCCGTGGGAGGCGGAGTGGGCAGGCCCTCAACTGCAAATCTTGCAATAGCCTGTTTATGCTGGTCGCTGAATATCTGGAAGTCCTTGGCGTGCAAGCCGGTCATCGATTTGCCCTGGGCGTCGCGCACCACCACACGGATTAAGATCAAACCCGGGGGCCCAGAGGAGAAAATGGCGGCCTGGGGCTCATGCCTGGCGATCTCGACCGGACGGGGCAACTGGCCGCCCCCAAGCGCACCTGCAATGAGCAAGGGGGCCAGGATCCCCACTGGGCAACAAACAATTTTGTCCAAATAACGTTTTTGAAACTCCACGCCCTGCCCCACGGCTAGTTCTAGCTGATGCCAATATTCTAGTCTGGGATTGAAAAGCTCGCCAAGTTTATTTGATAGGTAAGGGAGAGTCCCAGAAACTTCCTACCGTAACCGATTCAAACGCCCTGGAGGAGAACAATTGCGACCAACTCCCTTACCCAGGATTTCAACGCATTGGGAGAAGCTCTCCAGTCGGGGACTTTGTCGGCCGCACAGGCGGCCTGCACGACGCTTCAGCAGGATCTCCAGCGTTCGCCGGGAACGCGGTCGGGACACAATCAGGAACCGGACAGGTTAGTCTGACCGGTTAAACCGTGTCAGGCAGGGAACAGCGAACAATCAGCCCTTCTTGGCAGGTCGCAGGCCCCTCCGAGTCTGCGACCCCCCTGGACGACTCCCCCCGCAACGTGGGCCCGTGATTCCAGCGCAAATAAACAACCTCTGTCCGAGCCCACAAACGCGCCCCGCGCTTGACACCGTACGGCCCCCGGTCCTTAGCATCCCGTCCCACTTCACGGTTGACCCTAAGCCCCGGGTCCGCCCCCCTAGCTCGCCGGAATCAAGGCCGCGGCATGATTTTTTTGCTTGAAAAGTAGGCTATTAATGTTATACTTAGGGGGTGCTTGGGCCTCCGCCACTCGCCGCCATGAACCTCCATCCCAATATCTCATTCCAAACACACGGATTTAGGTGTCTCGCGCGGGGATTTTCCAGGATCTGCCGGGAAAATCAAGTTATTGAAACGGAAGCATTTACGGTGTCTGTGGTTGGGCTGCCCGAGGCGCGCAAAAAGAAATGTTAAATATGCAGGTACCTCCCAATATGTTATTGAAAATAGAGGGATGAGAAATCCTCGCCGCTACCCATCCCAATATATTTATGAAAACAAATCACTTAAACTGAAGAGCCAATATGTTAATGAAAACACACAATATAGCTAGCGCGAACAGCAGACAATGCGGGCGAAATAGCTACCCTCTGCAGGGCATGCCAATATCTTACATAAAATAAACAACTTATGCGTTTGTATGGCAATAGGTTATTGAAAATGGGCGGGATAGATTTGGCGAATTCCATCGTCGGGGCTCATTGCGAATTGCTGCTGAGGGCCAAGGTGGATTCCCGCTTCCTCGGGAATGACTATTTCAGGGATTCCCGTTTGCACGGGAATGACGGGTCCCTGGATTCCCGCCTGCGCGGAATGAGTTACACCCTGCCCTTCCCGGTCCGTGGTGAGGAATTCGGGGTTAGGATTCCGGATTCAGCATGGGATGAGAATGACGCGCGGATATCAAATCACCCACTCGCTCAATTCCCAATCGCTCCCTCGCGCCATCACACGATCACACAATCACCCTATCGCTTCGTTGCGCAATCGCCTGGTCGCTCTATCACCCAAACGCTCCCTAGCCCCATTACCCGATCTCCCGATTCCAACTGCGCCCGTGACACACTCCCCCGTATCGGTTATCGGTAGAGTGAGGTGGGAAGATGAGCCGGTTTACTGAGTCTGAAAGTCGTCAATGTCCCGATGCTTAGAACGGAACCCACATGATAAGAAATTAGCTGGGACGGGAGACTAGCGCGGCCACCGTTTGCAGCGCTAAACTCAAACCAAGGAGCTGAGATGAGCACTTTTTCGCAGTTTGATCTTACCGGGCAAGTGGCCCTGGTGACGGGCGCGGCGCGGGGGCTGGGACGCGCCATTTCGCTGGCCTTGGCGCAGGCGGGCGCCGAGGTGGCCCTGGGATTGCGCGATGTNNTCCCTGCAGATGGATGTGACCCGCCTCGAGCAAATCTCCCGCGCCGTCGACGACACGGTCACACGTTTCGGCCGGCTCGATATTCTAGTCAACAACGCGGGCGGAGGATGGGTTAACCTTCCGGAAGATGTCTCGGAA
>PMYF01000261.1:4789-7432 GCA_003171295.1 Acidobacteriota bacterium
TTGCCGACGGAATCGGTCTACTGCCTCAACAAGGCCGCCGTCGCCCACCTCACGAAGTGCCTCGCCGTCGAATGGGGCCAGTACAACATCCGGGTGAACGCCGTGGCGCCTACGTTTATCTTTACGCCGGGAACTGAAAAGGCCTTATCAGACCCGGCCTTCCGCGCTGACACGGTGAAGCGCATTGCGGCCTTGCACCGCATTGGAGAGCCGAGGGAGGTTGCCGGAGCCGTGGTGTTCCTGGCATCGCCTGCAGCTTCCCTCATCACGGGCCACACGCTGGTGATCGACGGCGGCTGGACGGTGCGCTAGTCCGCGCCGCCGCTATCCGCGGTGGGGCAGAACGCCGCCGGCCTTGACGATATCTTCTGCCAGGTGATTAACCACCTTGGAGCGGTTGCGCAGCGTCTCGATGAAGGCGGCTTTGAGGAGTTGCTCCTTCTCGTTACGCAGGGTCTGGCGGATGGCGCTCTGCACGCGCAGGTCGGAGAGGGTGTGCTGGCCCGCTTCTTCCATCCCCAGCAGCTTGATGATGTGGAAGCCACCGCCGGAGGTGATGATGGGGGAGATCTGTCCGACCTTGAGAGAGGTCACCATTTGTTTCAAGGGGGGCGCGGAATTGAGCGCGGACGCAGGAATAAAACCCATGTCGCCGCCGCCCGCCGCCGTGCGCGCGTCTTCGGAGTATTCCTGGGCCACGGTGGCGAAGTCTTCGCCGCTCGCCAGGCGTGCATACAGCGCCTGGATTTTGCGCTGGGCGGCGGCCGGAGTCTTGGCATCATCGTTCTTCAGGTTGCGAAGCTCAGCGTCCGCACCCGGCGTCACTTGGATCTGGGCAATGTGGTATGTCGTCTCCGCCACGTTGAAGTTGGCCTTGTTCTTCTCATAGTAGGCGCTGATATCGGCGTCGGTGACGTTTATATGTGAGACGATTTCCTTATTAATAAGCTTCGTGATGATAATACCTTCGCGGACATGGCGGCGCAGCGCTTCGGAGTCCATACCCTGCTCCTGAAGTTTTTTCTGGAACTCATCCTTGGAATAGGGGCTTTTGAGTTCCGCCACCTTGGTGTCGATCTCGGCTTCTGACGCCGTAATACGTGAGTGCGAGGCGTGCGTCACCAGGATCTGGTTGTTGATCAGTTCATACAGGATGTTGAGTTTGAAGCTCGCCGCTTCCTCGGGACTGGCGGCTTCGGTGCCTTGGGCGGTGCGGCCGTGATAGGCGCGCTCCACTTCTTCGCGGTAGATGGGCTGGTCGTCCACTTCCGCCCATAGCTCCTGGCCCGGGGCGGGCTTGCGCGCACACCCCGGCAGCAAAACGAGGGCACCGAGGCAAACGAGCGCTCCGGACCCGGCCATACTGTAGCGATGACGATGGTGATTGTTCATGGAATCATTTTAACCCGTGGCGCGCTTTCCCGGTGGCAAAATTCCTGAGGTCTGGTAGAATGAAGGTTTGCGGCAGTCTAGTTGTAGAAATCAGACGAGGTGTTACGATGGCTCGCACGTGTGACCTTTGCGGAAAAGGTCCTAGATACGGAAACCATATCAGTCACGCGCACAACGTGACCAAGCGCCGTTGGAATCCCAACCTGCGGCGCGTGCGTGCGCTGGTGAACGGCGCGCACAAGACCATCAAGGCGTGCACGGCGTGCATTCGCTCGGGGAAAGTCATTAAGATCAGTTGACCTTCTGCCGTCCGAAGCCGGTGCCACCCGCTCCCCGTGCGGCGCCCGGTGGTCACCCCTCCACTTCGGCGACCAGCTCAATTTCCACCGACACGTCGCGTGGCAACCGTGCCACCTCCACCGTGGCGCGTGCCGGCGGGCAATCCGGAAAGAAGCGCGCATACACCTCATTCATTCTTGCGAACTCTCCCAGATCCTTCAAATAGACCGTGGTCTTTACAACCCGCGCCAGGCTTGAGCCCGCGGCTTCGAGAATCGCGGCGAGGTTCCGCAGTACCCGCTCGGTTTGAAGTGCGGCGTCGCCTTCCACCAGGCGGCCGGTGGCCGGATCGAGGGGAATCTGGCCTGAAACGAAGACCCAGTTGCCAGACCGAATCGCCTGCGAATACGGCCCGATGGCCGCAGGCGCCTGCGCGGTGGTAATGGCTTGCTTGCTCATATGATCCTCCGATAGTTTTGTCTGAATGCTCAAATAGTTTATCTGTTCCCAGGGAAATCACGCAAAATGATTTGCAATCCCGGCGGGGAACTCGCTGAGGGCTACCCGCGACCTGCTTCAGAAACTCTACCCGCGGAAATGTGGCATAATATGGGTTTTGATTTGCATGAGCCGCAGCCGGTGGTTGGTCCCTGCAGTTCGCGTGGCCGAGGCCGGTGGCGCCCAAGAGTTGCTGCCCGCGCGAGTCCGCCGAAGATGAGGGCGGGTGACCCGCTCCGACAAGACGCGAGGTCCACTGGGGGAAGAGCAGGAGAGAACTTTGGCGTGTCCGATTTGCGAGAAACGTAAAGTAAAGCGACTTTGTCCCGCCCGCGCGCAGAGCATCTGCGCCATCTGCTGCGGTACGGAGCGCGAAGTGACGATCGATTGCCCCCGGGACTGTTCTTACCTGACCGCCAGCCGCGAGTACGATGCCCTGCGGCGGGAAATCGACTGGTCGAATCTGCCCTTTGG
>PMYF01000386.1 GCA_003171295.1 Acidobacteriota bacterium
GACCGCGAATGGCGCCGATCGACGCGCTCTGGTCACCTATTCTCGGTCATCATGATGGATCTGGACGGCTTCAAGCTGGTCAACGACCGGCACGGTCACCTGGAAGGCGACAAGGTGCTGACCGCCGTCGCGCATCTGCTCAACGACTGCGTGCGCCAATCCAACGTGGTGGCACGCTACGGCGGGGATGAGTTCGCCATCCTGATGCCGGAGACGCGCACCGAACAGGCGGGAGTCCTGGCGGAGCGCTTGCGGGCCCGCATCGAGGCCGACCCCTTCCTGGCCGCACACGCCGTGACCGCCAGCTTTGGCATTGGGACTTTCCCCGTGCACGGCCCCACGCAAGAGGAAATTCTGCGGGTGGCGGATTCCGGCATGTACCTAGCCAAACATCGGGCGGGGAATTGCGTACGCGTGGCGTCCTTAACGCTGGAGTCCGCCCAGGCGGACTGGGAGCGCCAGTTGCTGGAAGCTTACTTGGGCGTGGCCATGAAGCGCAGGTTCTCCACCGGCCCCGAGGCTTTCAACCACTACCTGGAACGCTTCGAGCGCGTGATGCAAGAAGGCGACGGGGAGGTTACCTCGCTGCTCGATACCGTAACGGCTCTGGCGTACACGATCGATGCCAAGGATCACTACACGCGGGGCCATTCGCAGGCTGTTTCGCACTTGGCAGCGCAAATCGCGCGGCAGCTCGGCTTGTCCGACATGCAGATTGAGGAGATTCGTCTGGGCGGCATCCTGCACGACATTGGCAAGATCGGCGTGCCCGAAGCGATCCTCAACAAGCCCTCGCGCCTGACCACGGAAGAATACAATCTGATGAAGAGCCACACGCTGCTGGGAGAAAGAATCCTGGAGCCGCTCAAGTCGAAGGCGATCGAGGGCATTCGGGGCATGGTACGGAACCACCATGAGATGGTGGATGGGAAAGGCTATCCGGACGGGCTGCGGGGCGGGAACATCCCCCTGGGCGCACGCATCATCGCCGTCGCAGATTGCTTTGATAGCATGGTCTCCGACCGGGCTTACAAGCGCGGGCGCAGCCTGGAGGAGGCCGTGGAAGAACTACGACATTGCTCCGGCACTCAGTTTGATCCTGACCTCGTGGAGGCGTTCGTGCGCTCGCTGGAAATTCTCGGCGACCCACGGCGCTCTCACGGCGCGAGGGAACCAGTCGTCAGCTAGTGTGATCCCAGGGGGGCGGTTCGCCCGGCGGCAGGCTGAAGCGCGTGGGCCGGTAGGCTTCTATCGGCCGGGAAGCTGAACCCTTCAAAACCAGTTCCGCGATGATCTCCGCCGTCACCGGCGCCAGCAGGATGCCATTGCGGAAATGGCCAGTTGAGAACACCAGGTTTTCAAATTCCCCATAACCCAGAATCGGCAGGTGGTCGGTCGAGTCGGGCCGCAGGCCCGCCCAGGCCCGCCGGAAGTGCAGGCCGGCCACGAACGGCACGAGGTTCATCGCGCCTTGCAGCACCGAGCGCAGGCCCTCACCTGTCACGGCCTTATCGTAACCCACGTATTCCGCGGTTGTTCCTATCAGCAGGCGCTGCTCGGGCCGCGGCACCAGGTAGTGGAGCCCTGCACGCACCACGCACGGCAGCTTCCTCGGAGTTTCAAACTCCATCATCTGCCCACGGCAGGGCACAAGTGGCAGGTTGATTCCGAGCAGCGTAGCCAGTTCGCCGGACCAGCACCCCGCTGCCAGGATGTAGGTCCTCGCCGTATAGGTCGCGGCATGGCCTGCGGTGTCGCTGCCCGCTTCGAGACTTTCGATGCGGTCGTTTTTCAGCTTGAACTTACGCACGGCCTGTCCCGCCTCGATGCG
Source organism: Acidobacteriota bacterium (assembly GCA_003171295.1). GTDB lineage: Bacteria > Acidobacteriota > Terriglobia > UBA7540 > UBA7540 > Bog-366. The sequence goes on from PMYF01000386.1 coordinate 1,832, forward strand.
CACTCCCGCGTGCCGGCAGGCGACGAGCAAGGCGCGCATAAGCCGCTCGCTGTCAACCCAGTGATCGCCGGGGGCGAAGAGGCCGCTGCGAATCTGAGGGGAAAGACCCGACACGTGCCGGTGAACTTCCGGGGTGGTGAGTTGCTGGAGTGAAAAGCCTCGCGCAGTTTGCTGGCGATAAACTTCGGTGAGTTCCGTCTCCTGCTTTTCGTCAAGCGCCACCAGCAGCGAGCCGTTGCTGCGATAGGCCACGGGCTGGCCGCTCAGTTCCTCGATCTCCGCCGCGAAGCGCGGATATAGACTCCGGCTCGTGACGCAGAGATCCGAGAACGTGCGGGGTTCGACCATTTCGCCTTGCGGCGCGAGCATGCCTGCCGCGGCGGAGCTGGCTTCAGCGCCGGGCTCGCCGCGATCGAGGATGATGACACTCAGTCTCCCCTCCGTCAGTCGCAGTGCAATCGAGCAGCCGATAATGCCGCCGCCGATGATGAGAACGTCGGCAGTGTGCGAAGACTCTTCCGCCATGAGGAAATCAGCCCCGGGTACCCAGTCTTCGCCATGCGGCCCGCGCCGTCAAGGAATTTCTAAGCTTTGCTCGCTGCGCTCCGCGCAGGCTGGGGGCGGAGCTACAGCCCCCTCTCCTCAAGCAACACGTAAGTCAGCTTTTCGACTTGCGTCGACGCCGGCAGCGGGTTGGCAGGAGGTGCAGCCAGTTTCTCGCCCGATTTGAATGTCAGACGCAGATCTTTCGCAACGAGCGCGCGCTTCGTGCGCAGCCAGCCGGAGAGTTGGGTTCCATTCCGGGCAGCAGGGGGGAGGTGCAGGTCGAACTCCAGCGCATGACTGCCGGGCGCAATGTCCACGCTGAACCAATGCCATTGGCCCTGCGGGCTCTTCCGCACGGCAAGCGCGACGGATTTCGAGTTGTCGCGCGCTTCGGCTTTTACCTCGGAACCGGGAACGGGGGATTCCAGGAGCAGGGAAGCTCTGGTTTCGCGGAAATCCGCCGGGAGTTGTACCGTGAATGCGACTTTCACCGTGCCATCCGATATCGCGTGGATGATAGGTGCGGAAAACGAGGGCTGGTTTTCGCGCGAGTTGGCCTTTCCGAAATGGAGGGCCAGCGTGCCTGGCTTTCCGGTCGGCGGTAGTTCCACTTTCTCGCCATCCAGGGTTGCCGCTCCAAATGCCAGGGGTCTCGAGAGTTCTCCTGTGATGCTCGCGCCCTCCGGAGCGTAAACCTTAAAATCGACTCCGCCCGGGGCTTCGGGGCCGACGGAATACCGCACGGCTGCAAGGTGCGCTTCGCCCGGGGCGAGCGGACGCAACTCGATGATCTGGTGGTCGTAGCCGTCCAGGTTCACGTGCAGCGTGTCGCCGTAGCGGACCGCGCCGGGCAGAATTTCCCGGTACGGGTACATGATTTCCGCGCGGAGTGTCTGATCACTGCGCTCGAAGCCCGCGGCTTCGTCGAGCTTCACGATCGCCACGGCGGGCCGTACGAAGGGATTGCGCAGCATCAGGATGGTTTTTTCCGGCGAGTAGTGCAAGTAGCCGTAAGGCTCACGTTTGGCGGGGTCGCCCAGCACCCAGGTGCCGTTATCCAGCAAAGGATGGGTGTTGGTCACCGCCCACTGGAGTGAGTGACCCAGCGCGTCCCACTCGGCAGGCTTCAGGATAGAGGGCGTGAGGTACAGCTCGTTCAACTGGCTGCCCACGCCCAGAAAGTTCACGAGGTGATCTTTCCAATCCTCGAGGGATTCGTCCTTGCCTCCGAGTTCCAAGTACGTGCCCTTGATGACGCTCTGTGTCCACAGCGAGGACATGGGAAATTGGACTTGGTGTCGAACGAAATCGTCGTAGAGCACGAGGTCGCGATAGTTCATGGAACTCTGGCGTTCGGTGAGCGTGGGGACGGTTTCAAGGTAGCCGTAATCTTCGCCACCCTCCCAGATGGTGTCAGCCCAGCGCAGCCACCAGGGGCTAAGCCAGGTGCTGGTCGTGACATCGAGAAAGATCTCGTGGTTTTCGGCGCGCAGAGCTTCCAGGGTTCCCAGCAAAGAGCGCAGGTCGGCTTCACGCGAATAGATGCCGACGGGGTGGCCGTGGGTGGGATCGTTGCAACCGAACGGCAGGCCGTCGAGCTTGAACTGGTTGACGCCGAAGTTGCGCACCAGGCCCACGAGGCTCTCGCGGAAGTAGCGGCTGTAATTGCGCCCGGCCAGGCACAGGAACTCGCCGTTAGTGGTGATTTCCATGCCCATTTTGCGGCCGGCGTCTACCCGGAAATGGCGTAGCGAGTAACCGCCGATGGGGCCGACCCATAGGCCTAGGTGGCTGTCGATCTTCTGGAGTGCGGCGGTAAGGTCGCGGAAGCTCGTGGGAAAGCGCTGAGGATCAGGAACCCAGATGTTGTTCTGGTCGTCATCCCATGCATCGTCGAGGAGGAACGATTGCATGGGGAGGCCATATTTCTTGAGGAGCAGATCCTTAAACTGCTTGACGCGTTCCAGCAGCAAGTCGTTGGTCATGGCTGTGTGCTGCAGGTCGTACCAGGAGTTGTAGGTGATGAACTGCCGCACGGGCACGGCGCGGATGCACTGGACGTAGTCCATGAAAGCCTGGTGTACGCGCCCGCTGGCGGCGACCCCCACGACCGCAGGCTGGCTGGTGTAGCCTTCCGGGGGGATATTGAGGCCTACGATGCCACCCAATGAGACCTCCGAATGGTCGGCCACGTTGATACTGGTGGGATATTCGACTCCCATGAAGAGGTCGTCGGAAAAGAGCGGCTGGCCGAACCCGCCCAGGCGGAAGTTGTCTGCCGGCCATTCGTTCTTGCCCGGGGCAAGCGAGTCGATGAAGAAGGTCCCCGTACCGGTGGTCTTCAATTCCACCCACTGGCGCGTGTAATAGTCATCGGGCTTGAGCTCATACTTGAGCGTGGCCTCGAGGCCGGTCTTTTCCTGCGGGCTGTTAGGGAGCACCAAATGATAGACGGCGCGCTTGCCGCCATCGGGTGTGTCCTGCACTTCGTGGGCTTTGACCTGCATGTCGCGCGTGCTGAGCATCAGGGGATTTTCACCCCCAAAGTGGTAACCGACGCGTTCGTAGGTCAGCTTCAGCTCGAATTCGTCGCCGCGCACTTCATGCGTGTGGCCGGAGAGCTTGTTCAATAGACGCACGGTTCGGACGGTGCCCTCGGTGACCTCCAGCGTACGTTCGAGGTAATCGTTCGCGAGTGTGAGGGTAGCGCCTTGCTCACGCGTCGTGACCGGACCGGCGGCGCGGACATTCAAGGTTCCCAGCGCCAAAGCACCGAGCAGTGAAAGGAATAATGTGTAAGAGAGTCTCATGGGTTTGCCTCAAGGAGGGTTCTGAAGATCATGGTGAGGAAAATTATACCGCAGTTCTCTCGTGCGAGGTCGAGCGTGAGGCCGGCCCCTCCGACGGCCCAAATATAATGGCTCAACCTGATGATCTATGCGGGCTAAAAAGGCCGCGGAGGGAGCCCGGCATCAAGATTGGCCACTCTCCGGCCCGCCCACAGGATGGGCGGGCAGTCGGCCGCGGTGACGCCTTGCACCTCGCAGTTAGGACGGCATGACGCGGTCCACCTGATAGATGCCTTCAATCTTGCGCAGGGAGGAGATGATCTTCTCGAGGTGCTCGAGGTCTACGATCTCGACCGTGACATCAATGTAGGCGCGGTTGTCGCCGGTGCGCGTCTCGAGGTTCTGGATATTCGCGTGCACACCGGCGATGGCAGAGGTGACGTCCGCCAGCATGGCCTGGCGGTCTTCCGTGATCAGGACGAGCTTGACCGGATAGAACGCGCCCTTGGGGCCGACCCACTCCACCTCGATGCGGCGATCGGCATCGTAGAACAGGTTCTGGACGTTGGAACAGTGCCGGGCGTGCACGGCGATGCCTTTACCGCGCGTGATGTAGCCGATGATTTCCTCACCCCGCACGGGATTGCAGCACCTGGCGCGATAGACCATCAGGTCGTCGTGGCCGTGCACTTGGATGGCCAGGTCGGAGGGGACGCCGGAAGCCCGCTTGAAGGAGCTGCTGGGGCGCGAGGCCTGCGCGGATTCGAGCTTGGCCGTGGGCACGAGCTTCGCTAGTACCTGCCGCGCTGCGAATGTTCCATAGCCGATGCCGGCGTATAGGTCGTCGGCCACCGTGCACCCGTGGTCACGGCAAACGCGCGCGTAGTCTTCGTCAGCAATCTTTTTCAGGCTGATTTCGTACTTGCGGGCTTCCTTCTCGATCAGGCGCTTGCCGATTTCCAGTGCCTGCTTGCGCTGCGCNNACGTTGATCCAGTGCTTGATTTTATTGCGCGCGCGCGACGTCTTGACCAGGCCAAGCCAGTCGCGGCTGGGGGCGTGGTTGGTTTGGGTGACGATCTCGATGATATCGCCGTTGCGCAGCTGATATTTCAGGGGCACGATGCGGCCGTGCACCTTGGCGCCCACGCAGTGGTGGCCGACCTCGGTGTGTATGGCGTAGGCGAAATCGATCGGCGTGGCCTCGCGAGGCAGCACGATGACCTTACCCTTGGGCGTGAAGGTATAAACCTCTTCGGGGTAGAGGTCGATTTTGAGCGTGGAGAGGAACTCGCCCGGATCGCGCATTTCCTGCTGCCACTCCACCAAGTGCCGCAGCCAGGCGAAGCGCTCCTCGTCGTGCTGCGTGAGCGGCCGGCCATCCTTGTATTTCCAGTGTGCGGCGATGCCTTCCTCGGCGACGCGGTGCATCTCCTCGGTGCGGATCTGCACCTCAAAGGGCTGGCCGTGCGGGCCGATGACCGATGTGTGCAGTGACTGATAGAGGTTGGGGCGGGGAATGGCGATGAAATCCTTGATCCGNNACGGGCCGCCAGGTGTTATGAATAATACCCAGTGCGGCGTAGCAGTTCTTGACGCTGTCGGTGATGATGCGAACGGCGAGCAGGTCGTAAACCTGCTCGATGGGAATTTGCTGGCGGCGTAGCTTCTGCCAGATGCTATATAAGCGCTTGACGCGGCCTTCCACTCGCGCCGGGACATGAGTCTCCAGCATTTTGGCGTCGACCTGCGCGCGAACTTCCGCCAGAAATTCATCGCTCACTTTGCGACGGTTTTCCACGGTCCGTTTGAGTTCCTCAAACGCGTCGGGCTCCAGGTGCCGAAAGGCAAGGTCTTCCAATTCACCCCGAACCTTTCCCATGCCCAGGCGGTGCGCAATGGGCGCATAAATCTCCAGAGTCTCGCGCGCGATGCGTTCGCGACGGTCGGGGGAGAGATATTCGAGGGTGCGCATGTTGTGCAGCCGGTCCGCCAGTTTGACCAGGACGACGCGGATATCGTCCACCATGGCGAGCAGCATCTTGCGGAAGTTCTCGGCCTGTTGCTCTTCGGGGCTTAGGAACTTGATGCGGCCGATCTTGGTGACGCCTTCGACGATGCGCGCCACTTCGTCGCCGAAATCCTGGCGAATGCGCTCCGGGGTGGTGCGGGTATCCTCAATGACGTCATGCAACATGCCCGCAGTGAGACAGATCGGGTCCAGCTTCATACCCGCCAGGATCAGCACGACTTCCAGCGGGTGGGAAATGAATGGCTCACCGGAAAGGCGCTTCTGCGCGCTGTGCTGCGCGGCGGTGAAATCATAAGCCTTTTGGAGCAAGGCGAGATCGTCACTGGGGCGGTAGGAGTGCACTTGCCGGAGGATGTCGTCGAATTGAACCATACGCAGTCTTGTCATTCTAGCAGTTTGTGGAGGAAGCGTGTAGCGGCGGCAGGGAGGCGAACAGAATAACTCTTCGCCCGGGGTGGTGTGGGGGAAAATCAGGAATTGCCCCGATGCGGGACCCTTGCTTTCGGGAGAACTTGGTCTGCTGCGCGGTGGGAGATGCGCCGCCCTGGGAGAGATGGGGCTCCCATGGAACGGTTTTGTGATATCCTTTCCCCCTGCAGAGAGATCTCAGGCGGAGTTTTCCACCATCCCGGTTTTCACCCAAAGAGGCGCACGGACGACAGCAAGGAGGAGACCATGAGACAGCGTCAACCGATGGCTATTTTCCTGGGGATACTTCTGGTCACCGTGGTTACACTTTCCTGCCAGAAGCCCTTACATGAAGAAACTGAGCGGTACATCCTGGTGGCCGCAAACGTCAACCTTTCGTACTGGCAAGAAGCGCAGGCAGGCTTCCTGGACGGCGCACGTGGGTTAGGTGTGAAGGCTGATTTCCGCGGGCCCACGTATTATTCGCCGGAAGAAGAACTGAAGGTTTTCAAGGAAGCAGTGGCCCAACACCCTGCGGGGATACTGGTGTCGCCCGGCCGGCCGGAGCTTTTCAGTGCTGCCATCAACGAAGCCGTCGGCGCGGGGATTCCCGTGATCGCGATGGACACCGACGCGCCCGATTCCAAGCGCGTCCTGTTCGTGGGTACGGACAACCGCCAGGCCGGCATGGAGAGCGGGAGACAAATCGTGAGTTTGATGAACGGGAAGGGCCGCCTGGTCGTGATTACGATTCCTGGCCAGCTCAACCTGGACGAGCGCCTGCGTGGGGCCCAGGAGGTTTTTGCCAAATACCCCGACCTCAAGATCTCACACACGCTCGACGACCAGGGCGATCCACGCACGGCGAACGATCTGCTTTCCGACCTGTTCACAAAGAAGGAAACCGTTGACGGCATCTTGTGCCTGGAGGCTTCCGGGGGGCCGGGCGCGGCGGAGACCCTGCACCGGCTCGGGTTGGACGGGAAGGTTCCCGTCGTGGCCATGGACAAGAATCCCGAGACCCTCGACTTCATTCAACAAAACGTAGTCTCTGCAACGATTGCCCAGAAGTCTTACACGATGGCGTTCTACGGTCTACGCTTCCTCGACGACCTGCACCACAACGTAGTGCACGAGTTTAAGGACTGGCGGACAGCGCCGGCCTCGCCGTTGCCCGCGCGCGTCGACACCGGCACGATCGTGATCAACGCAAGCAATCTGGCCGTCTTCCGCGCGGCCATGGCCAGCCACCAGAACCCGTTATGACTTGAGGCCGAAGCTGGGGCAGGGCGGTATGCGGGTCTGAAAAACAAAAGGCCGGATTCACTTTCGACCTTGCGGTCAAGAGGAATCCGGCCAGTAACTCGAGAAGGGAGAGGTCCGGTCTACTGGGGCTGAGCGCTGGCTGCGGCCGCACCAGCCGCCGCCGCCTTCTTGGCGCCGACATACTTGGCTACCCAGTCCTCAGCCTGCTTGATATCTGCCTCGCGGGCGTCCGAGTCCGACTCGATCTCAGCCTTCTGCCGATACATCAGATTGAGATAAGCCATCGTATCGAAGTCGTTGGGCTTGAGCTCGATGGCCTTGCTCAGGGCCTTAATGCCCTCGTCAACCAGCGGGCCGTTCTGTTCGGTCAGCTCCGCAAGCTGTTTCTTCGGGATGGGCGGCAGCACGTCGGGGTGATTTACCGGGTCTTTGGCCATGTCGACATGCAGATCCTTCCGAAGCTGCTGTGTGCGCGGGAAGCAGATGGCCCAGTCCAACACACCGATCCAATAATAGGGCTCTGGATTATTGGGTTCGACCTGGAGCCGGTGCTGCTGGTACTCCTTCGCCTTGTCGAAATTCTTCATGTTGTAATATATCTGGGCGATGCTGGCGATGGCGGTGGTATTGCCCGGATCCATCTTCAATACTTCTTCGAAAGCGTCGATCGCCTGCTGGGCAATCTGATTATTGTCCGCCGAGTCGCCGCCCGGAACGTATTGCTGTGCATACGCCGTGGCGAGGTAAAGCCGGGCGTTGAGCAGCGTGGGATCAAGAGCTACAGCGTTCTTAAAGTGCATGATAGCGGGTTGGAACTGTGCGTTACGGAAAGCCGCGACCCCCTTGTTAAGCTGGTCGCGCGCCTTCAGCCTGCTGCACCCGCAGGATACCAGGGCGAGCAGCAGTGCCCCACAGAGCGGGGCGAGCTTGTAGAGTTTCATCTGGGTTCCTCCGTCAGCCAAAGCCAGTGGGGAACTGCTAGCCTTCCTCAACCGCCTTGGTAATTAACCCAATTTTGTCGAGCCCAGCGCCCTTGGCGATGTCAATAATTGCCGCGATATCGCCAAACGGCAGGGTGGGATCGCCCTTTACGAACATAATGCGTTCGTTGCGGGTTTTGAAAATGTCCTCGAGGCGCGGCCCCAAAGACTGTAACGTAGCCGATTCCTGATTGATCTTGATCTGATGTTGCGCATCGATCGAGACGACGATGGTGCGGTTCAGAACGTCCTGATCAACCTGCTTGTCCTTGTTAGGATTCGGCTGTGGAACGAGCGCGTCCAGTCCTTTAGGCGTTAAGGGTGTGATCACCATGAAGATGATGAGCAACACCAGCAAGACGTCAATAAGCGGGGTAACATTCATGTCCACCAGGGGACCTTTCTTGCTACCCCCTACGGCCATAGACATAGTACTATCCTCCTTCACGTTAAACGAGTCGAGAGGAGCGTCCCGGAGGCGCGTTACTGCGAGGCCTCTGTTGGCGCTCCCGGCGCATGGTGCTCGACCCGTTCGGTCAGCAGACCCAGGGAGTCCACTCCCGCCGCCCGGACGTTGTCCACCACGGTGACAACGTCGCCATACTTAGCGCGCGCGTCGCTCTTTACGTAGACCGTCTTGTCCAGTTTGCTGGAAATCCGGTCCTTCACCGTGGTGGTGATTTGGTCGGGTTGAATGATGCTGCCCCCCATGTAGATCTTACCATCCCGGGTAACCGCCAGCACCACCGCATCTTCCTTGTCGGCGTCCGCCATGGGGCGGGGATTCTGGACTCTCGCCAAGTCCACGCTGACGCCCTTCTGCAACATGGGCGTAACTACCATGAAGATGATCAGCAGGACGAGCATCACATCCACCATGGGGGTCACGTTAATATCCGAGACTGCCCCTAGCGTTGATGTTCTCTTGGCCATTTACTTCTTCCCTCGCGAGTTCCGCTTGATGAAGTAGTCAATCAACTCCGATGAAGAGTTGTCCATCTCGACGTCGAACGATTCAATTTTGGTGGTGAAGTAGTTGTAGATCCACACGGCCGGGATGGCTACGAACAAGCCGACGGCGGTGGTGACCAGGGCTTCTGCGATACCACCGGCGACGGCCGCCAAACCCGTNNCCGAACAGGCCGACAAAGGGGGCCGTGGAACCGATGGTGGCAAGGGTGGAAACGCCCCGCTTCAGTTCGGCGTGCACGATCGCCGCCGCCCGTTCCAGAGCGCGCTTGGAGGCTTCGATGGTCTCACCGGAGATTTCAGAAGAAGCCTGGTGCGCCTGGAATTCCTGCAGACCCGCCGTGACCACTTTCGCCAGGTGGCTCCGCTTGTTCTGCTCCGCAATGGCAATAGCTTCGTCAATCTTGCCATCCTTCAGCGCACCCGCTACCGCCGGGGCAAAAACCCGCGACTGCTTGCGAGCGGAGCTGAAGGCGATCCAACGATCGATCATGACGCCGATGGACCACGCCGACATGACAAAGAGAACGATCACGACGACGCGGGCCGGCCAGCCCATCTGATGCCACATTGAAAGGGGATCAAATCCCGCCGTCTCCCCCTCCTGTAGAAACCACATCCCAAGACCCAAAAGGTTTGCAGCAAGCATAATGTTGTTTCCCTCCTCTAAAATTACCAGAATCTTCTGGTTACTCTGCCAAAGTGAAGTTCACATCAATCTCAGTAGCCAACCGCCGGAATCAATTGCCTCAAGAGTCGGCGGTCATAGACCGCCGCTACAACAAATGATCCTGCTTTTCGACATAGGCAACACGCACACGCACGTCGG
>PMYF01000549.1 GCA_003171295.1 Acidobacteriota bacterium
CAGGGCGCGCACTTCATCTTCCAGCACCAGCATTTGGCGCGCACCCCAGGCCTGCACGCTGACGGCCAGGGACGGCCGGGGCGAGAAGAATTTGCGGAGCGTGGTGAGTGGAATTTGAATAAAGTTGTCCTGGCTCTGGCCGAACGTGGTGCCGATCTTCTGCGCGCAGCCGATGACCCGGAAGGGAATGCCCCGGACCAGAATTTCCTTGCCCAGGGGATTGACGTTGGGAAAGAACGCGTCCACCAGATCGCGACCGAGGAAGCACACCATGGACTCATGGGAATAATCGGAGTCGGTGATGTAGCGGCCGCTCTCGACCTTTTGCTGACCGATGTCGATCATGCTGGGTGTGTCGCCGGAGATATCCACGTCGTAAAGCGTGTGACCCTGGTAACGAGCCGTGTTGTTGTCACTCCACGTGGAGGCGTCCGCGCCAATGCTCTTGTAAGCCTGCAGGTTTTCCTTCAGGAACTCGAACTCCTCAATGCGGATGGGCTTGTTGCGCCGCCGGGCTTTCAACCAGGACTCATAGCCCTGCGCCCACTTGTATTGGTGCACGATGAAGACATTGGCACCCAAGTTGGCGATATGGTCGGCAATGTAAAGGTTCATGCCATTGATGATCGACATCACGACGATCAATGTGGTCGTGGCAATCACCACCCCCAAAAGGGTGAGGAAGGAACGCAGCTTGTGGGCGCGCAGTGCTTCCACGGCGATCCAGAAGGCTTCGCGGGAGGTTACCCACAATCCGGCGCGGGATACGAGCCGGGCGGCGCGCGGACGGGGAAACGAGGCGCTTTGGCTGAGGGACGCCAAGGGTGCTCCTTTTGACCGCTGGGGCCGGCGGGATTACTCGACCCGTTCGTCCCGCTCGATTCGGCCGTCCCGCACGTGGATGATGCGATGGGCGTGGGCGGCGATGTCGTGCTCGTGCGTTACCAGCACGATGGTGTTGCCGCCCTGGTGCAGCCGTTCGAACAGGGCCATGATTTCCTCGCCCGTGGCGGAGTCGAGGTTGCCGGTGGGCTCGTCTGCCAGGATGATGGAGGGATTGTTGACCAGAGCCCGGGCAACCGCCACGCGTTGCCGCTGTCCGCCGGAGAGCTCGTTGGGCTTGTGGTGCATGCGGTCGGTTAGGTCCACCTTGCGCAGGGCATCCTCCGCCTTTTCCAAACGTTCGGTCGCCGGCATTCCGCTGTAAATGAGGGGTAGTTCCACGTTATGCAAAGCGCTGGCGCGCGACAATAGATTGAAGGTTTGGAACACAAACCCGATTTCCTTGTTGCGGATGTAGGCCAGTTCGTCGTCGGAAAGCTCGCTCACCAGCCGCGCGTTCAGCCAATAGATGCCGCGGGTGGGAGTGTCCAGGCAACCGATCAGGTTCATCAGCGTGGATTTGCCCGAGCCCGAGGGGCCCATGATGGCCACGTACTCCCCGCGCTCGATCTCGAATGAAACTCCACTGAGGGCGTGCACCTGGATGGCCGCGCCCATGTCGTAGGTCTTCCACAAGTCTTCAGTCTTGATGATGACGCCATCACGGGGCGGCGGCGTTTCCCGCATCGCGGATGAAGCCACAGGGGTTGCCATGGCAATTCGCCTGTCCCTTTCCTGACTTCAGTGACGAGTGAAGAGTGACAAGTGACGAGCAATCACAACTGGTCCGGCCTTGTACTGGTCACTTGTCACTAGTCACTCGTCACTGCTCTTCACGCCCCCGGTGCGCCGGGAGTCATGGCACTGTTATCGATCTTCACCTTCGTGTTGTTCTTCAGGGTGCGCAGGACGCTGAAGCTGCCCGTAACGATCTCGTCGCCGGGTTGCACCCCCTTCAGGATTTCCATATCGGTGGAGCCCATGATGCCGGCCTCAATGGGAACGAAGACTGCGCGGCCCTGCCGCACGGCGAAGAGCCCCTGCAGTTCTTCCTTGCCCTTCTCCTTGTCCTTGGCCGGGGCTGCTGTATTGTTCGCCGCCTCAACTTTGCCCTTCTTGCCCTTGCTGTTCTTGTCCTCTTCGAGTTCACGTCGCATGCGGACGGTCACGGCTTGAATGGGAACGGTCACAGCATTCTGGCGGGCGGCGGTGGTGATTTTCGCCGTGGCGGATAGCCCCGGCCGGATGTTGGCGGGTGGGTCAGAGATCGTGACGACCACCTTGAAGTCCTTCGCCTCCTCGGCGGTGGTCGCGGTCGCGCCGCTGGTTGTGCCGCTCGTACGCCCCACGGCGCTTTCGCCGATTTGGGTCACGTGGCCTTTGAAGGTCTTGTTGGGGTAGGCNNTTGACTTCCACCGTCATGATGGAGAGGTTCGATACCTGGTAGAGCAAGCTTCCCACCGCGTTCTGGATTCCCGGGACCACGTTTTCGCCCAGGTGCACGGGCAGAGAGGTCACAATGCCGTCGATCGGGGAATTGTAGATGGTCTGAGCCAGTTGGTTCTTGAAACTGAGGAGTAGGGCTTTGCTCTGGCCTATACGGGCTTTGGCCATGTCGCGGTTATAGGCGGCTTGCTGGAATTGAGCCTTGGCTTGGCCCACCCGAGCCTCCGCGGAATCCACGCCGGCCTTGGCCACCTGGAAATTGCTCAGCAGCTGGTCGAAAGCTTGTTGGGCGATCAATTTGGCTTTCAAGAGTTCCTGGCCGCGGTTGAAATCATCGCTGGCCTGCTTGAGCTTGGCCCGGGCCTGCGCCAGGTCCGCCTGCGCGGTATCGAGCGCCGCTCGAGCAGATTGCACACTCGCATCCTGCGCTGACAGGTCG
>PMYF01000638.1 GCA_003171295.1 Acidobacteriota bacterium
GACATATACTTTCTTAAACACTGGACCAGTTCTCAGCCTCGAGATAAACGCGATGTAATGGACAGCTTGTCACAATTATATCGTTTCACATTTGTCTTGACTGTGCGTTTTTGTCATGTTATAAGCCGCCCCATCTTGCCTGGAAAGGCCGTGCCTGTGGTCGTTTGCAGTTCGTGCGCGCCTAACATCGGGTTTTTGATTATGTGGACTGGCCAGGTAAGGCAGCAAGGCAAGATGGATCCGGGCGGGCAAGTGAGCACCACAGAACAAGCCAGAGATTACTGGAGCATCGGATAACCGAGGGTTTCTCGCTTAAGCTTCTTCAGCAAGGATCTTCTTTCTGAGCAATCACTTAGGACCTTTGAAGGGGTAGTTCAGGGGGAAGAGAGTATGTGCACGTTCACGTGTGGAAAGCTCCACGGACCACTATCACCGGAAAAGATGATCGTTTAACTTCAGATTCGTTCGATCAGAAAAGGACCCGATGAGTTGCCTGCATAACCAGGACGTGCATCGCCCGGCCATCGGCTCGGTTTGCTTGCGGTCGAAATGTAACAGTTTCATCAGACCACGCTTCCCAGGCACGCAGGCGGAGCAGCCATCTCAACCCTGGTTGGGCGGGAGGCGTACTCAAGCAACGGCCCTCTTCCTTGTGGGACTTGTTTGGGTTTTATGCGACGCTCCTTCACTCGCGACGGCTGCTGTCACTTCTACCACCGATCTTGATAACAGGATTGTTGCGGCACCCCAGGGGGGCACCCTGCCCACTTCGTCACCTCTCCCGGCGGCCGAACGCCCGAATGTTCAAATCGAATCTGCCGGTGACAAGTTGAAACAGGCAATCGCTGCCTTGTCCGGCAAGCACTATGCGGAGGCATACAAACTGCTGGAGCCCCTAAGTGGAGGCACACCCACAAGTCCTCAGATCTGGACAGCCCGGGGAATGGCTCTGGCAGGGCTAGGCCGCTTCAAGGAGAGCTTGGCGTGTTACGAAAAAGCCCTGGCATTGCAGCGCGATCTCCTTCCCGCGCTCGAAGGGGCGGCAGAGGTTGAGTACCGCACCGGCCAACCCCACGCCCGCGCGTCTCTTGAAAAGGTCCTTGTGCTGAAGCCGAACGAAACCACCGCGCACGCGATGTTGGGCGTGCTGGCATATGAGAGCAAGGATTGTGGAACCGCGATCGCCCATTTCAAACAGAGCCAGGGAGAGATCGATGGCAATGGGCTGGCCTTAGCGCAATACGGCCAGTGTCTAGGTTCGCTCGGGCAAGCGGAGAAAGCGGTCGAGGTTTTCAAACGGGTCGTGGCTTTGGAACCCGGGAACTCCGCCGCGCGTTACAACCTCGGACTTTGCCAGATCCTGGCGCACGACGATCGCGCCGCGATTGTGACCTTACGTCAGGCGACGGGCAACCCCACCCCTGATCCCGATGAGTTGAACCTTCTCGCCGTAGCGTATGAAGCTGATCGTCAGACGGATGCGGCAGTACTGGCGTTGCGCCGGGCAACTGAGATTGCGCCGAAGAATGTGAGGAATTACCTGGACCTGGCGACCCTGTGCATGGACCATAGCGCCTACGCATTAGGAATTGAAGTCGCCGATATCGGTATACGGAATCTCCCGGATTCAGCCGCCCTTTACACGATGCGCGGGATATTGCATGCCCAAATCATGCAACTAGGGGAGGCAGAGGAAGACTTCAACCGTGCCAACCAGCTTGAACCCGATCAGGTATTCAGTACGTTGGGACTTGGAATCACTTATCTTCAGAAAGGCAACCCCGAAAAATCCACAGGGGTGTTACGGGATCGACTGGCTCATGCGCCGGACGATCCCACACTGAATTACCTCTTCGCGGAGGCATTACTAGAGAGAGGAATTCAGCCGGGCCAGCCGGAGTTTACGGAGGCGCAACAGGCCCTCCTTCGATTCCTCAGGGCCAAGCCAGACGCCGCCAACGGTCATGCTCAGCTTGGAAAACTCTATTTGTTATCAGGGGACAATAAAAGGGCGCTGGAGGAATGTCGCCTTGCGGCATCGCTGGCACCCGACGACCGGATGGCAATTTACAACCTGGTTCGCGCTTTGCATCAGGCGGGCCTGACTGATGAGGCCTCGCCGCTGCTATTGAAACTCAGAAATATCGATACGCAAAAACTCAAGGCGGAAGCAGAAAAGAACAGAGTGCAACTTGTAAAGGCGGTCCCGAACCGCCCGATTGAACATTAATTATGCCGCCGAATATGGACTTTGGACGCAGATTCTATCGAAAAGGAGGACCGTGTCGTGATGAAACAGATGCGAGTCTATCTTCTGGTATTATTCCTGTCGTTTTCCGCGGTAAGTTACGGCCAATTCAGCAGTAACCTCCAGGGAGTGGTGGAAGACCCGACAGGTGCTGCGGTTCCAAAGGCGACCGTACGCCTGCGTAATCTTGAGACGCGGGTAACCCTCACCACAACAACCAGCGACGCCGGTTTCTACCGCTTCAACAGTTTGCCTCCCGGCTCCTACGAAGTGACTGGTGAGGCTTCTGGTTTCCAAACTGGCAAAGTGGAGGTCGTCCTCCAGACCGCCCAAACAGCCGACGTAACCCTCTCTCTGACGGTCTCTCGCAGGAGTGAAAAGGTTGAGGTCACCTCCCAAGCTCCAGCAATCGATACAGCGGACAGCCGCCTGCAGGAGACCATAACGGACATCACGATCCACGACCTGCCTATGGTGGGGCGGGATATCCTGTCCCTGACAGCCTTGGCGCCGGGTGTTACCGGCACGGGTATTGATCCGGGGCAGGCTCCGGACAACTTTGCGAATGAGACGGCCGTCGATGCCAGTGCGAACGGCCGGGCCTCTGAGGCAAACCTGTACACGCTGGACGGAATAACTATGGACAGCGATATTGGGCCGGGCGTGGTAAACCTTACCCCCACCCCTGACTCGATTCAGGAGGTCGCGATCCAAACCAACACCTTCAGCGCGGAGCAAGGGCGTGCCAGCTCTATTGTGGTCGCCATGACCACCAAGGCGGGGACAAACGCCTACCACGGGACCGGCAGTTGGTTTTACACGGACCAACACCTCACGGCCCGTTCCGAGTTCACCTCGACGTACGAGCCGTTCCACACGAATGATTTGTCGGCTAGCCTCGGCGGTCCGATTATCAAGAACCGAACTTTCTTCTTTGGATCCATCGAGCCCCTGAGGTCGTCGGCCTCGACCTCCTCTCAATCCCACACCTACGAAAGCAGCGAGTTTGTGAATTGGGCGAAAGAGAATTTCGCTGATTCGCTCGGCACACAACTCCTTGCGAAGTATCCCGTAACCAATGCCGTCACGACGGGCGTGGCGCTGACGGCCCAAGACGTGTTTGGCGAGGCTTGCGGAACTCCCGCAGCTTCCGGCATCCCCTGCACCCTGCCCATGGTGGTTACCGGAACCTATAAGCCGAGTCCTTATCACAATGGCCTGCAATACAGTGGAAGAGTGGATCACTACTTCAACCAAAATCGCGACCGCATGTATGGCAATTTCTATCAGATGAGTGTCACTACCCAAAATCCTGCTGTCCGGCCGAGCTTTGAGACGATCGGCACCCTGTCTTCGACGAGGCTCCAGTTTAACGAGACGCACACGTTCTCCGGCAATTTTCTGAATGAGGCGACTTTTGCTTTCGCTCGCGTCAATGGATATTCGGAGCCGACGGGCACTTTCCACGTTCCGGAGATCTCGGTGGTCGGACAGGATACAGGTCTCGGGCCCGGTTGGGGTCCCGGCGTCTACACCCAACACAACTATAACTGGAGAGATGTCGTTACCCTGGTGCGAGGCTCTCATAGTTTTAAGATGGGGGTAGAAGTCTGGCACGGAGATGACTATGCCGGATTCGCGCCCGTTGATTCAAGGCCCAACTTCACTTTTAACAACCTTCTTGATCTCGTTCAAGATAGCCCCTACAGCGAGGGGTCGGTGGCGTTCGATCCGAAAACCGGCCAGGTAACCAAGGGTAGCTACAAATACCTCAGTACCACGGAGGGCGCGTTCATCCAGGATGAGTGGAAAGCGAGGCCGAATCTGACCTTGACCTTGGGCCTGCGCTGGGACGACTACGGCAACCCTTACCCTGCACAAGGAACAAACCTGAGCAATATGCTGTTGGGCGCCGGAAGCACCATAGACGCAAGAGTAGCGACCGCCAGCGTTCTGTCGGTGCCCCGCGTTTTTGCCAGCCGTCTCAACCAGAATTTCGGTCCTCGAATCGGAGTGGCCTGGGACCCTACGCGCACGGGTCAGTGGACAGTTCGCGGGGGATTTGGCATCTACCATGACTGGATTCCGTTAGGGCGCGCAGAAAACGTCCTCAGTGGAAACCCGCCAGGGTTCGTGTTCCCCTCCTTCCAGGTGGGAACCGCATCCCTCCCTCTGTTCTCGGTGGGCACGAATGACACCTACCCGTTTGGTTTCACCTACCCCACTATTCCGCCCCTCACCTTTGATTCTCGGGGAGGGATCGTGGGTTTGTCGGTAGGCGCAGGGGGCTTTGATCGCAACTTCACGGCGCCCGTCGTCTCTAACTGGATGGGGGGTGTGGAGCGCCTGCTGCCAGGTAGTCTTGTTTTAGGAGCTTACTACAGTGGATCACATACGGCGGATACGACCAGTGGAGTTGCTTCGGTCGCGTGGTCGGGTGGCACGAGCTGGCTGGGAACGGATGTCAATCGGTTCGCGGGCGACCTGTTGGATGGAACCCTGAATCGTCTCAACCCCAGCTTCAGTTCCATGAACTATTCCTATGGTTACAACGACATTAACTATAACGCGATGGTCGTAACGCTCCGCCGCCGGGCTGGCGCCCGAGGAACGTTCCAAGCATCCTATACGTTGTCCCACGTCACAGACTATGGGCAGGATTTTCCCGACTGGCACAATCTCTCGCAGTATCAGGCCGACGGGAACTGGGATGCGCGGCACCGCTTCTCCTTCATGGCTGTCTATAGATTGCCGTCGCTCTCCCACTCCCCAGCCTTGGTGAGAAGAATCGCGGGGGGCTGGGAGCTGGCGCCAACCGGCATCTTGCAGTCCGGACATCCCTTTACCGTATATACGACCGCCTCATTTCAACCTATCACGAACTCAGACGGAACCGTAATCGGTCTTATGCCCGGCAGCGGCGATTTCAACGCCGATGGGTATAACTACGATTTTCCGAACATGCCGAGTCAATCCTTCACAGGAAGTCACAGCCGCCAGGACTATTTGCGCGGGCTTTTCACGGCGGCCGATTTTCCTGTGCCTGCCCTGGGACAGGAAGGGAATGAGAAACGAAGCCTCTTTACCGGGCCCGGGTTTGCCAATTTCAATCTTGGAGTGATTAAAAACAATCAGATTGGGGAGAGGTTAAAGCTCCAAGTGAGATTCGAGTTCTTCAACCTTTTCAACCGCGTGAATTTGAGGGGGGTTGATTCGGACTTGTCGAGCGGAACGTTTGGTAGTTCCATCGCGACCTACTCTCCTCGTACCACCCAGCTCGGATTGCGGCTGGAGTTTTAGCAAGCGCCCGGATGCTTCGCTAACGCACGTCAGGGTGTTGAAGTACTTGAAAGAAAGGTCCCGAGGCCTGCGTGAGCCGTGCAGTACGACTCACGCAGGCCCCCGGGCCACAAAAGAAGAATTTCTGTACTGCCATAGGACCTAGGAGAAAACCATGAGGCGCAGTTGTGCATTGGTAGTTTTGATCCTTGTAACATTCATGTTTTTGCCGAGGGCCGCCAGATCCGCGTCGCCGCCCGACGCACCCGCAGGTCCGAAGTTGTTGGCCATATCGTCCGCCGGCGTGGTCGAAGTTTCTTGGGAAGGCCAGAAAGCTAGCCTGCGAAAGGGGCAGCGGGTGGGGGTCTGGACCCTCATGGCGGTTGTCCCTCCTACCCGAAAACCAGGCTCCGCTGTCTTCGAAGACTTCACGGGGAAGAAAGGCCACATCCTTGTTGTGGATCTTCAGGGTGTCCAGGTGGATTTGCCCAAGTCACTGGAGCCCACTTTTGCAGACCCATCGAGTCTTTACCACGGGCACACGCTTCAAGAAGTCAAGAGCAGCCAGCGCGACCTCTTGGGCGAAGAGATTCTGTCTAAGGCAGGTGACCCGGACTACAACGAAGTCGCTGCGTGTTTTCCGCCTATCTCCAACATGAAGACCTACACATTTGTGGGCACGCATGACAACCTGGATAAAATCGGTTTCCGGTATGGGGGGAGGACGGACCGGTTCTTTCCGGATGTAATTGTGCCGCAGATTGAGAAGATCCGGCAGGCCGGACAAGTTTGGGACGGCTTGGTGGGGGGCTGGCTGCCCGTCGTCCGCTTTGTTTATCCCGAGGAATCTGGAAACTGGTCGGAACTGGTCGCCTACGCGCCGATGCGCGTAGATAACGGCAATAACGAGATTCAGCCCGCGTGGTATAGGCTTAGCCGCATCGAAGAGAACGAATTAAAGTGGGCTCGCTATTTTGATTCCTATCATCCGTTTCCGCCCCGGATGGAATATCCTGCCGAACCTTTTTATGAAGAACTCCTGGCCATGCGAGCCGGCTGGAACCATGCGTTGGATTCCGGGATGACGATCTCCATCCCGGACGAACGCGTCGCGAACATGGCGCGACACTCCTTAGTGCGCGACATGATCACCCGCATGGGCGATGGACCCCGGTATGGCGTCTTCAACAAAACGTACGGCGGGAACGAGCACGCCGGCTTTCCAGACACCTTCAACGCCGACACGACTTCCATGTTGGAATGGGGGCTGTCGGGTTTGGCGGCAGATTACATTGATAACTATTTTGGTAAGTACGTGCGCGACGACGGATCCATCCTCTATCGCGGCCCCGAGACCGGGCAATATGGTCGCATGCTGACAGTGCTGGCTGAATATGCGAACTACACCAAGGATTACGCGCTGCTGTTGAAGCACCGGCACCGCATCGACGCCGTGACCAGACTCCTGCTTTCCATGCGGGAGAAGGCGCTTAAACTCCCTCCTGACGATCCCGCCTACGGCATGATTGCGGCTTGGAGCGAGGCTGATTCGTGGTCAGATCCCGATGATGCCAGGTATATGCAACCCTATTTTTCCAACAGCACGGAAGCGGAGCGTGGCTTTCGGGACCTCGGAAAGGTGTGGGAGCAGATTGGCAAGCGGAGCAGTAAGCAGGAGATGGTCACTTGGGGACAACGGCTCCAACAAGAATCTAAGGCGATAGGGAAGGACGTTCAGAATTCCATCAGCCGTTCCATCCTCAAGGACACTCAGCCGACGTGTCTTCCCGCCATCGCGGGTGCAAAGGAACCCTTCTACGTTGCCCTGACGCGTGATCCATTGGATCCCCAGGTGCGCTCCTACCGGGCATTCATGGAGATGCTGTACTCCGGCAACCTGACCAAAGAGCAAGTGGAAATGGTCGTCAATTGCCGCACTGCGCACGGTGAAATGATTCTCGGAATCCCCGCTGCTTTCGGATATGACCATGGCTGGGTGGGGTTTCTGACTTACGGGCATGCCTTTGGGCTGCTTCAACACGATCACGATCGAGAGTACCTGTTGACCCTTTACAGCATCATGGCTCACCACTACACTCGCGGCACCTGGACGGCTCCGGAAGGACGAGTCATCACCGCCCCCGAGACGCCTGTTGCAGCCTACTGCACACCGGCCCAACTCGTCGTTCCCATGATGACGCGCTGGATGTTGGCCTTCGAGGACCCGCAATCCGAAACACTCTGGCTGGCGAAAGGCACACCCCGCACTTGGATGGAGGATAACAAGAAGATTTCCGTCCGGAATGCTCCCACGCGGTGGGGACATGTGAGTTTCTCCGTCACCTCCAAGGTCAACCAGGGAAAGGTGGAAGGGCAAGTCGTACTGCCGGCGTCCTTTGGGGCCACAGTGAAGGTGCGCATGCGCCTTCCGGAAGGCCATCGAATTCAGTCGGCAACGGTGAATGGCAAGCCTTGGACGAAATTTGATCCGCAAGAAGAGACTGTAACCCTACCGCCGGGACTGACAGGCACGATTTCTCTGGAAGTGAATTGTCTATGATCAGGAAGCACAAAAAGGGCGTCATCGCGGCGCTGTCCGTTGTGCTGCTGGGCGGAGTTTTTGCCGTCGTGAATTCCGTGCACGCTTTCTCCTCCAACTCCTGGGCAACCTACTACGCGCTAAAACGGGCGCGTGCGATCAGCATTGATGGCGACCTGTCGGATTGGGCAGACACCAAGGGTTTCACCATGGCCCAGGAGAAGTTCTTCTTTGTGGGCCAGGGAATGTCCTCCGCAAAGTGGAAGGGTCCCGCGGACCTTTCCGCCACCTTCAAGCTTCAGTGGGACGAGCAGTACCTCTACATCGCTGTCGAAGTCGTTGACGACCGCGTGACCGAACCCCACGGATCGTTGGTGCAAGGCCTTGAAACCGGGTCCTGGGACGATGACGGGGTCGAAATCATGCTCGATAACGATGGGTGTGGAATGCCCCGATATTATATCGGCGACCCGAAACACCACGAGTTCCACTTCGTTTACAGTGCCACGCATCCATTTGTCTTTGACAACTTCTGGAAGCCGCAGCCGGGCGCGCCCCAAGCCACATTCACGCTCCCGGATGGAACCCTTGAGCCTCTCGCCTACCCGGGTGAGGTCATGGAAAAACATGAAATCACTAGAGAGTTTTCCGGACCTCCTTACCACGGGCAGTTCGCCTTCAAGAAGACCGCGACAGGTTACAACCTGGAAATCCGGATGTCGTTGCCCGGAGCCACGATGAAGGCTGTTAACGATGCGGGGCAAGCGATAGGGTTCGACATCGCTATCAATGACAACGACGCGGGCGCCGGTCCCTTGAAGCAACAGCTCCACTGGTCGGGAGTCAACGATAAGTTCTGGCGAAATGGGCAGTTCTTCGGCACATTGATTTTCCTCAACCGGTAGTTGTTATGCGCACAGCGCACATCCTGCCAAGACCTTATACGCCCCCACACGACTCCACAAGACTCAGTCCCTCACTTCTATCCTTAGGTTTATGTTGAGATACCGGTAAGTTATTGCGGGGGCTGGATTTGAAGCAGCGACCTTTGGGTTATGAGTCCCTTTTCGTGACTTCAAATTTTTCCGAAATAATCCATAAATTCTTGATTCAAAAGCCGCTTGGCTGTGTCCAGCATTGCTCGTACAGTGAGGGATTGCGAGGCATTTTGATGTCTCCTTAGCCATAGTTTGGCCATGATTTCTGGCTGCGCTGCGGGGCTAACGCATCGTAAAATCCAGAATGTGAGAATCCGATGCCAACTTACGAGGCAGGCGATTACGTTAAGGTCGAGTTGACGGACGAAGCCACCGGGGGAAGCGAGTGGCTATGGGTGCGTGTGGAACGCTGTGACGAGGGAAACCGGGTCCTGTTTGGACCAGGACTTTCCCCATTTCTTCTATCTGATTTCAGGCAAGTA
>PMYF01000287.1 GCA_003171295.1 Acidobacteriota bacterium
ATTTCTTGCAGGAGGGCCTGAGTGCGCTCGTTGAGGGCTGATTCACATGTAAACTTCTCAGATGCGATAAAGGACGACATTACTCCTTCTTCGGTTCAGGGCTGACATTGACCTGAGGGGATCATCCCAGCACATAATTACGCCACCATCTTCGGAAGGCTGGGGTCGCCGTGCACCAACAACCGACCGTACAAATCGGCTGTCTCCCGGAGCTGCCGTTCCAGCGAAAACAGCTCCGCTGCTCGAGCTCGTGCGTTTTCGCCCATTCGCCGGCGCTCACTGGGATCCTGGAGGAGTTCAAGGATAGCCCGTGCCAGCGGCTCCGACTGCGCCGGCGGCACCAGGCGGCCGGTGAGCCCGTCCGCGACAACCTCGCGGGTGCCATCTACCGCAGTGGCCAGCACGGCTTTGCCCAAGGCCCCGGCTTCGATGGGAACGAGAGGCAGCCCCTCATATAGGGAAGGCAACACGACCAAGTCCGACAGCGCCATCAGGTCCCGCCAGTCCTGGCGGTAGCCGGTGAAAACAATCCGACCATCGAGGCCGCGCGCTCTAGCAGACGCTTCGAGCCGTGCCCGTAAGGATCCATCACCCACAAACAATACTTTGAGTCGAGTCCGAGCAGCCACCGCGGTGAGCGCCTCCACCAGGTAGCAGTGCCCCTTTTGCTCTTCGAGACGCCCGAAAACCCCAAGCACGGCTTCATCGGGCGCGATCCCGAGTTCGGCGCGAAGTATCTCCAGCCGTCCGGCACCGGGAGAAAACCCGGTCAGGCTGCGTCCGTTGCGGATCACAACCACCTTCCGGGGGTTTAGGCTCTTTTCTTTCAGCAGGTAGTCCCGCGTGGATTCAGAAACAGCGACAGTCGCATCCGCCAAAGCAGCGATGATCCGGTCCACTTCGTAGCGCCCTCGAAGCCATCCGGTGCGCCAGGCTTCGCGACCGTGGCAGGTTTGGACCACGACCGGAACCCCAGCCAGCCTGGAAAGCGGAACAGCCACGAGGGCGGCGCGAACCATGTGGGCATGTACGACATCGATCCGTTGAGAACGCAGAAAGGACACGAACTTCCGCGCCGCTCCGACGTGCCACGGCGATGCCAATGTTAGGGCTAAGGTTTCGGCGCCCGCGGCCCGGCACTCGCTTTCAAAGGAGTCTAGCAAAGACGGCGGGCAGACGACAAAGCTCTTGAACTTCTTCGGGTCGAGTCCCCGAGCCAGCTCGAGGGCTACTTCTTCGGCGCCCGAGCGAACTGTCGAGCACAGAAACTGCACCACCCGGACTCGATCACCGTTAAGCATAGATGTTACTGTGCACGGCCTCAGCCCATTCGCGCATGACTTCGTTCACGTCGACGAGCGTCTCGACGGGGCGGCTGGGTACCCGGTTCGAGAGAAACGCCGCGGAGGAATAGGGATCGTCGGGATGGAAACCGTGCATTCCCTCGGGCCCCTTGGCGCCGAAGAAACTCGGTTCGATCAGCACACCCGGATTCATAAGGAACACGAGTTCACCATTCCGGGTATGGGGGAAATCGATCCCCAGTCCGTGGAGTTCTTCGTGACGCAGAATGTGGCCGCAGTCGAGCCCCTCAAGTGCCTGGCCAATTCCGCGTCTCGCCCGGTCATTGAAAAACCAGAATCGCGCCATCGTAGAGTCATAAAGAGCCAGGTAATCTCGGGGCATTTGGAAACCAAGGGGGGTGATCCGACCAACCAGGTCATAACCCGAGCGTTTGGGAGTCATGCCGTGATCCGAAAAGAGAAAAAATGCAGTCTCGCCGTGCGCGCGGCACGCCTCCTCGTATAACTCGCGCAACCAGCCCTCATAGCGCCGGATTTCCCGCTCCACGAGGTTTTCATCCTGACACCGATGGTGAAGAAAAGCATCCAGCTCCGAAAGGTAAAGGAAGAGGAAATCGCAGTTCTTTTGACTCAAATCGCGGCGCGCCAAGCGGACGATCTCCTCATCCTTGAACCCGTGGTAGGAATAGGCCTTGTACCGAATCCCTAGCTTTTCCAGGTGGTCAAAGATGGAGAAGGGGACTCCGCCAGGTTTGTAAATATCTCGCTTCTCACAGATGTCGAAATACGGCAGCAGCTCCGTCGGCACACCATAGATCTGAAAGTATCCGCCAAAGCGGCTCCGTCTCTGCGCCACGAAGCGAATGCCGCGCCGCATAATCCGTGAGTTCAGGACGCTACGGGGCAGAAAGCGAAGCCATCGAACCCACTTAAACGGCGACTTATCGGGGTCGTAGTAGAAGAGATTCCAATGCTCCGATTCCCGGGGAAGGAGCCCGCTGAGGAGAGTCGGAATTGCCGCGGAGCTGAATCCCAAAACAGTCCGCACTTCAGCGCGATAGGTGAGCACTTCCGGCAGAAAGTCCCGGTCCTTCAGATAAGTCCAGCCCAGCGCGTCAATGAGAGTGAAGACTGCAACCATGCATTTACTCCTGCCCGTTCGTGAGCTTCTGCGCCACTCCCAGGACCGCGGCCCCATGCGCTGGCTCGTTCCTAAGATCCAGCCACCCGAGCAGCTTCAAAAAAGGGTAAAGCCCCAGAAACAGCAGTGGATTGGGCCGGTTATCGCCGATGGAGAAGAAAAGGTCAAAACAGAGAGTGCCCCACCGCCCATACGTATAACGAATCCTCTGTGGCTTTGATCCAGTGGCTTCAAAAAGCTGATGCAACCCCGGGATCGAATATCCCTGGCGCACATGACCAATCTCCGAAGGATCAAAACCCACAAGGCGCTCGCGCCATGCCACGAGCGGCAAATGCCGGGGTTGCGGTGAAGACGGCGAGGTAACAATGAGGTGTCCTCCCGGCTTCAGGGCGCGCGTCAGGCTGGCGAACGCTTCCTGGTCACTGGCGATGTGCTCCATGACGTCCGAACAGACCACCAGGTCGAATTCATTTTGGAAGGGCAGCCTGCAAATGTCGGCTCTCAAATAAGAAACATTGGTGAGACTCATTCGCCGACGAATCGTTTCCGCCTTCTCGACTCTATCCGGCTCAAGCTCCAAGCCCACGAGACTCCATTGGGGATGACGCTCGGCCAAGTAAGTAATCAGGTCGCCCCGGCTGCAACCGGCGTCCAGGAATCGGATAGGGGATCGATCCAAACCCAGTCTTCCCAGTTCCCGCACCACGTGCTGCAACCGGATCCACCCCGGCACGTGGGGCTCACCCAGCAAGACGTAAGACCAGCGCCGCTTCCAATCCTGCTCCACGAACTGTTTTGCTGCACCTAATCGCATTGCTCTGCACTCGTCACGGAATAGAGCGGACGATATGAGGTCCCAGGCGGTTCGTCACACTCAGGGGCAGATGCTGCCAGACCTTGATCGCCCAGCGATAACTTGTGTTATCGGGACGCAACTTGGGCACAGGTATGCCGGGAGCCAGCCAGTAGTACCAGTGGAGCCGCTCCTCCTGGCAAAGCCACTGCTGCTTGAAACGATGCACTCCTCCACCAGGTGTGCACCGGCCGAAGTCTAAGCGTCGGAAGCCCCGTTCCGCAGCCCACTTGAGGACAGTCCAATAGAGTAGCTCAGTCGCATACTTGCGTTGACCCTCCGCGATAGATGCAATCCAAGGCAGCTCCACCATATCGCCGAACCAGGTTACAAAAGTCGCTGCAACTGGGTGGTCACCGTCGCGCAAGATCAGGATTTGGCTGTTCTCGGGGTGAAATCGGCACAGATTCAAAAACCATTCACGAGGGTACACCGGCGTGCCGAGATTCCGCATGTTAACGGCAAACACAGAATAGAAATCGTCCACCGCCTCTTTGCCCCCCCACTGCCAGCGGAGGCCCTCTTTTTCGGCCTTTCGGACCTTATTTCGCAGGCGGGAACTCAGGGCCCCCCAGATGTCTTTGGGGTTGGGTGTCAAGGGCACCACCATCGCGACTTTGGGCGACACGTCAACCCAGCCACAATCAGACGGCTCGCCTTGTCGCAGCTCGACGTGACTTACGTCCAGTTTTCCGGCAAGCTCTGTCACCGCCGCCAGCAACTTCTCCCGTGCTTCCTGGTTGCTGGCTAACACCCCACCGTAAGTGGCAAAAGGTACGGACACGAGAAAACGGCCGAACAATCGACTCTCGATCAGGACCAGCGGGAGTACACCCTGAACAGCGCTCCCTTCTGTAGCCACCCAGTAGTAACCTTTGTGGCCATAGGTTTCCTCAATTGCCTGTTTCCAAGCCCATCGCTGAGCGGTGTGCCCAATGCCGACGGTTTTCACGTATGTATCCCAGTGATCGGGCTCACTGCAGATCTCTACCTTCATACTCGCTCTATCTTCAATCCGGCAGCCAAGGAGGGGGCCGGTGAATCCAGTATCTCTGCTGTCACCGAGGCGCCAGGGGCAAACTGCTCAGGGTCATTCTCGATAAGACTCTGAAAGGTCGTGAATTCAAATTCAGAGAGCAGCCGTCGAATCTTCAGTTCAGTCGTATGCAGATTGACATAAGACTTGAACCTGCGTCCGAGGTTCATGGGAAGCCGAGGATGACCTGGATCGATTTCCCTGGGATGAATATAGAAAATCACCGGACGTGCTTCCCTCAAGATTCTCAGGGTCATATTCTCAATCAGGACAGGTGGAAAGAGCCTCAGATAGCCCCCTCCGAAAAAGTTCATTGGCCTGCCGAACAGCTTCATAACTGAGATGGGAAACTCTATAAGACCTTCCGAAGAGTCACCAATCCAGTAGGGGGCGTAGTGACCGTTTTTAAGCCCGCCATGGCTCCGGGTAGCGGGGAAGACGGAGGAGTCATACCGGTAACCCGCCTCAATAAGCTTAGCAAAGAACCAAGGAGTTTTTTCGGTGACGGAGAAACCAGAGGACCGATAACCCCAAATCGCGTGTCCCACAATGTCTTCGATGATCTTCTTTGAGGTCAGTGCATCCTCGTAAAANNCCATCCCAAGAAAAAACAAGTCACGTGAACGCGCTTTTCATCGAAAATCTCGAGAAGCCTACCAAAATTGTTCTCCACGCGTGATGCGAGCGAGTCCCACGTCGACAAGTCGGGAGCCGAGGGGACATCCAAGATGTGGAACCAGTCTTCAACGTCGACTGAGAAGATGCACTTCATGATCGATCGCTTCCGTTGGCGTTTTGGCCACGCCGAATTCGGTTACTAAGAGAACGCATTCTGTCGTTCCATTCTCCAGCCTAGCTGTCTAATGAAGGCCCTGCTAAGTTGTCTGATCACGGCCCCTAGACAGCGTGGGAATATCCCATACCGCAAAGCGCCTTCCCAGACAGGCATCAACGACGCCCACCAGCGTTGACAGGCTACCAAGCAGGACATAAAAAGGAACCGAGACAAGCCGGCCGGCACTACGCCCGATCAACGCCAAGATCAAGCCCGCCAGTGCGAGGCCGTAGAAAACAACCTGAAGCATCATGATCGCCGCAAAAACCGGACTACGGCATAATGCAAGCGTCGATATCGCTACGAGGGTCAGCGGCAGCAGGGTCAGCCAGCGCAGGAATTTGCGGGAGCCGAACTGCCATCCACATGTGCCGTTCAGCAAGCTCCACAGCTTCCAAATCGCGACCATACCTTGGGCGGCGATCCTCCGTCGCTGGCTGAAAGATTCCCTGGGTGAACGCGTGTCCTTCTCGAACACGCTTGCCCGCGGCTCGTATCGGGTCAAGTAACCCGCATGCCTGACTCGCAGCGGGAGTTCGAGGTCGTTGGCTAGTTCTGGAAGCAGCGGCTCGAAAAGAGACCGCCGCATGCAGAAAATGGCGCCGTCGCAGACCAGGACTGCGCCAAGATGGTTTTCCAGGCGATTAATTACCGACTCATACCCCAAATACACAGCCGAGCCGCTACCAATGGCGCAATCGCCCGACTCGCGTATGGTGTGCGAACTGCCCGTTACGCACCCTACTTTTGAATCAGCAAAGTGACGGACCATCCGGCGCAGGCCATTCGGCGCGATGTGCGCATTCGCGTCGGTGAAAAACAGCAGTTCGCCGCGAGCAATCTGGGCAAGCGAGTTGAGCGCCCGATTCTTCCCACCCCGCTGATTCATCCGAACGAAGGTCAGCCGCCGATCCATACTCGCTTGCACGATCTCATCGGTGCGGTCTTCCGATGCATCCGAGGCAACCAAAACCTGCAGCCGGTCAGCGGGGTAATCCCA
>PMYF01000888.1 GCA_003171295.1 Acidobacteriota bacterium
CGGGAGGAGGAATACCTGATCCAGTCATTCTGAGCGGCTAGTCATTCTGAGCGAAGCGAAGAATCTGGCCCGATGTCGCGTAGATGCTTCGCTGCGCTCAGCATGACACGTCCCAAACGTTTTTCAACAAACTATTGGACTCCAATGGGCAATGGCTCTCTGATTCTGGCTCGACAGCGATGTGAAATAACGACAAAGAAGGTCAAGTAGGAAATCAGGATTCCCACTGCGGCGCCAGAAAGGCCCCCGTAGCGCGTGAGAGGTACCCCCGCCACTATCGTCGCCACACCTGCGAGCGTATAGGCAAAGAATATGTCCGCCGGGAATTGCATAGCTTGTATGGCGATGGTGCATCCCTGCGAAGCTGCGAGTATTACGACAGGCGCGGCCACGAGCGGGAGCAGATATGTGAAGCCGGTGTAGCGTCCGGCATAAAGGATTGCCATGATTCTGCCGCCAAACAACACAAGAATGGCAAAATAGGCAGACGCCACGCCCACGAACAGCAGGGTGACCTGCTGGATGCGGCGCTCGAACCCTTGGCCGCCCTCTGCCGCAAATCTCGCTGAAGCCCAGGGAAGCACCAGCAGGCTGAGTGCACTGAGAAATTGACCAAAAGGCAAAGTGAAGTTTTGCAGGGCCCGTAAGGCAGCGACGTCTTCCATGCGCACAAAGGCGGCAACAATGACATAGTACGCATTGCCGGAAAGCCAAAAGACGAATTGGGTTCCCACCGCCCAGCGCCCGTACCGCCAGTGTTGGCGGACGACCTCCGATCCGGAAGGGCCGAATTGGGAAGCGAGGCGTGGCCGCAGGAAAACCAGCAACAGGCCTCCGGCGGCAGTGGCGGCGACTGCCTGAATCAGGAAAGCTGCGAAGCCGGACAGCCACCCCAGCGCTTTCGCGGCTAACAAGAGGGAGATCACTGCCAAGCAATATGCGGAAGCCCCCCCGGCAGCTAAACCGGGGGCTAGCTTGACGTACGCCGCCCGGCGGCATAGCCAGAAGAACAGGATTGTAGGAGTCGCGATACAGACACCCGATAAGGGCGCGGCGAGACCTCGGCCTAGCGTGGAATAGTGGAGGATGGCGACTCCAGCACCCACCAAGGCAGCGAGCAGGAGAACCAAGGCAGAATGCAGTCCAAGCAACTTCCCCAGGTAGGCAGAAAGGCACTTGCCGTACGAGACAGGTCCGAAAACACTCATGGGCTCCAGCAATAGCGCGCTATGAAACCCGGCGGCGAAGAGAAAAATCGAAAAAGCCAACGCGTACGCTCCGTATTGTTCGGGAACCAGCCAACGGGCTAGCAGAATGCCGATTAGGAAATTGGATCCCGAGATGAGCCCCTGGTCGAGCAGCGCAAGAGATCCCTTGCCGGCCCACGGCAAACCCCGTGAGCAATATTCACGGGCGCGAGTGAGTGCTGAGGAGGGCTCTTTGGGGAGGGCTACAGAAGACGCGATCTCAGTGCCCTCCCAACTGCTTCTCGAGCAGTTTCCGGCGATATTCAAGTCCGGCATTGCGGGTGGAACTCTCCTCGTCCAGAAGCCGGCACGTGGAACTTAAGAGATAGAGCAGAAAAGACGCCCTTTCGCCCGAAAAGCGATCATATGAAACGTAGGGATCATCCTTTTTACCCAGTAACGAGGCCACTTGAGTTCTGAAGTGAAAGATGTCCCACAGGATCGGCGCCTCCCAGGAAGCATATTCCCAGTCGAATACGTACAAGCCCTGATCACCGGCACGCGTGTTCCAGGGAGCAAAGTCACCATGCACGACCCCACAGGGAATCATGGCCCCCTCAACTTCCCAACGGGCGGCCGCCAGGGCAGCCTCGCCCAAACCACGCCACCTGGAGTCAAGCCCCGGCTCTGCCTCACGCCAGCGAATGGCCACCTTTTCCCACAGAGCATGTCCTGACTGCATGGTGGGGTGAATACCCCAGAGAAGCTGCAGGAAATCCCCGCACAGGTGGTCGAGATGGACAGGTCCAGATCGGGACGGGCCTCCCGTTTGGAAGAGGATGGTGCCGTCACCCCAGTCACCGGAATACAGCACTTGCGGGATGTGGGAGCGCAGGGCGGGGAAGCCTCCCAAACGATTCAGTATTTCTGCTTCGTCCCGGACGCGCCCCGCGGCCGCGTTCGTGAGTGGCAGCTTGATGTAGCCCAGTATCTTGCCCCCGGTGCGCATCACCTGCACAGTCAATTTCTGAAAGCGCGTCTCGGTGCTCAGCGACAAGGCGAAGACCGGCTGGCACTCACCGGTGACCTCTCGCACCAAATCCTCCAGGGGCAAGACGCTCCGGGAAGCCACGAGCAACCGAGGCAGCGCCAGGCCCTGGCAGCGTGCCCCCACCATGGCCGTGAGCAAGCCTTTCAGAATGCGTGCGCCTCTTGCATAGGGTTTATAAATCTCGAGTCCCGCCTGTCCTGACCGGCCGTCTTCCAAGGGAAAGAGCCAGCGCGGGGAAGTCAGAGAGGGAAGGGCAAGGAAACAACGTGCGCTCGCGTACCCTCGGCGAGCCAAATCCTTCCTGGAGCGCTTGGAAGGGTTAAGGGAGACCCTTACGCTCGTTGGAAGATCGCCGGCATCGAAGTCGTTCCCCGAGGGCCTGGGGCCAGGGTTTCCGGACCCGGCAAAATGGTGAATGGCCTTCCAAAGGAGATTGTTCATCGGGATGCTCCTCGGTGGCGTCAGCTTGCTGGCCGGTACTGGTGTCATTTGGAATAGGATCACTTTCGAAACAATGGTCATTCCCGCGAAAGCGGGAATCCAGTCCGGCGGCGGCGTATCTCCAATGGCCTGCGGAGTAGATTCCCGCTTGCGCGGGAATGACGGCACATGGGACCGCCTGTGTCTCGTAAATGAAACCAGTACCGGCTAGGCAGCTCACTATATCGGGGTGAGCCAACCCGCATGGCAGCGCTCGAAACGCTCGGTGAGATAGTCCGCAACAAACCGGGTTGCCTCCCCCAAGGTGGGCTCAACTCCCTGATCTGTCTTGACCAACGTGGCCCGCTCTTCGCCCTTGGGGAATTGCCGGTAGCGATCTCGCTGGCGCTGCAGCTCCGGCAGCGGGACCTCACGCTTGCGGGAGAGAATAACTTCGTCCTCCGCATCCAAAACCAGAAACAGTAAGTCCGTCGGAGGAACCAGGCGACCCATCAACTTCGCCAGGCACATCGGTCCGCCGTAGCGGTAGCGCCGGGGATCAATAAGTAGGTCCTGGTAGTAGCGATCGAAGATAACCAAGCCCGTGCGGGCAAGGAAGGGCCGCAGGATGAATCTGTACCCAAGCCAGTAATCCAGGAAGATACCCAAAAGAGCCAGTGTGGACGCGAGCGCCCCCCGGGTGGGCTTGCCATGAGGATCATCGGCCGGTGCGCTGGCGACTTTCTTTCGGGCGATGACCCCGGGGCGCCAGTGAAAGGATTGCCAGCGCCTGAAGCAGGTCCTGAGTTCCTGGCCCAAGCGCATCACCAGGGTGCTTTTTCCCACTCCGTCGGGACCGAGGACAACCACGAACAGGCCGGTGGGTTGAAACCAGCGTCGCGCGATGCGCACACCTTCCCCGGACAAGTAGCGGATCAATCCCCAAGGATGTCGTGCCAGGCCCGTTCGCCAGGGTTGGGTGCCGAGCTTGGGCAGAAGTTCGCCCAGGGATCCATCCACACAGGCATCAACAACGCGCCGCTTCAGGCCGCCGAGAAAGATTTTGCCCGCTAGTTTTTCTGCTTCGGCGCGGCCCAGTAATTCCACCAGCACCTGCAATCGGAGGACTTGGAGGATAGAGGCGGTTCCTTTTGATGTTCTCTT
>PMYF01000155.1 GCA_003171295.1 Acidobacteriota bacterium
ATATCACCCCCCGAGACAGCGAGGAACAGGGTGCCACTCGGGCCAGATCGTCAATTGGCGAAAAAATGGGGAAGTTCCGGCACATGGTGATCCTAGGTGACCCCGGTGGAGGCAAAACAACAATGCTTCGCTGGCTAGCGACTGCCTGCTTGCTCCAACAAAGCGGCGATTCGGCATTTGCTCACCTCCCAGACACGGAAACGCTGCTTGCCGTGCATTTAATACCCGTGCTTATCCGCTGCCGCGACTTGGGGGAAGCCGACTTGTGTCGCTCCTTTACAGATGTCTTGACGCAGCATCTCAACAAGAGCGAACTGCTGCCTGAAGAAGCAAAGGTGATGCGGGCGGTTATTCTGCAGCGAATCGCTCTTGGGCGCGCTCTGCTCCTCGTGGACGGTTTAGACGAGATCACCAACCCCCATGTCCGTGCAATGCTTTGCCAAGAATTAGAGCGCACTGCCGCGCGGTACCCGGACGCACCCATCATCGTTACATCCCGTATGGTGGGTTATCGAAATATGCCCTATCGTATGGGAAAACAGTTCCATCACGCTATTATCGCCGAGCTGGATCACTCAGACAAAGATCTTTTTGCCAATAGGTGGGTGGAGATCACAGAGCAGCACCACAAGAACGCCGAGAAAGCCAAGCGCCTGGAGGAACTCCTGAGTGCGCTGCATTCGAGTGACCGGATCGAGCGGCTGACCGGAAACCCAATGTTGTTGACAACTCTGGCCCTAGTAAAGCGGAAGGTTGGGAGGCTACCGAGCAGGCGAGCCAAGCTCTATCGAGAAGCAGTCTCCGTCCTGCTGAATTGGAACCCAAGGCTGTACAGCATCATCGAGGAGGATGAGGCAATCCCACAACTCGAGTATCTGGCGTACGAGATGTGCCGCCGGGGCGTCCAGAGACTGACAGAGGATGAGGTAATCGGGCTCCTGGAGACCCTTCGCTCAGAATACCCCAACGTCCATGCGATACGAAGACGGGATCCACCACATTTTCTCAGTCTCTTGGAGGCGCGGTCGAGCATCCTTATCCGGTCTGGAGAGGACTGGTCCAAGAGCCCTCACATAGGCAAGCGCGTTTGGGAATTTCGGCACCTAACTTTTCAGGAGTATCTTGCGGCACGCGCTCTGCTCGAAGGGCGCTATCCGGGACGTGATCGAACGGAGAAGCTCGTAGACTTGGTAGCAGGGTTGTCAGCACCTGTAAAGGGCACCGGAGAGAAAGGGGACGTCGAGTTCGAAATCGCGGAATCCTGGCGCGAGGTTTTGCCCCTCCTTGTATCGGATGCGAACGATGACGACGTGGATGGACTCATTGAATCTATTGCTACCGCGCAATCTCGTGAGAAAGCGACAGCTAAACCGCGACTTGTGATGGCGGCCCGATGCCTCGCTGACGAGCCCAATGCCAGTGAAGAAACTGCCATGACGATTCTGGCCAAGTTGGCGAGCTTGACCTCCCAAACTGAGTCATCGATGGGGCTAACAGACACGACGTTCGGCCGCGTCGCACTAGAGCTGGCTGGAAGCCTTTGGGGTCCAAAGTGGAGGAACTCTCTATTAGGCGAGTTCCAGCAGCGCAAATGCGACGATCGGAAGAGTGTTGGCATGTTCTTGGCAAAATGCGAACTGACGCGCGCGCCTGTTGGCGAGGCCTTTGAGACTTGGAGCGAGACATTGGCTTCGAAGTTGGACCCAAGAGACGAAAAGGAAGCGATTGCTGCCTCGCTTGCGGTCATGCACGCAGGTTTGGCAAATCGGTTGGTTCTCACCCTCCAAGTGGCAGTAAAACTTCTGGGACTACTGGGGGGAAGCCCCGCTCTTTCACACGCCGCGGCGTGGGCCTTATCGTCTCTCAACTGCGGTTTCCTGGCCGGCCGTGCTCCAGATCCCGCTTGGAGACCAACGGACCAGGATGTTCTCAGGCTAATTCAGGCACTCAATGGAACTCCTCCTTCGGAGGCCCATACGCTCGTATGCTTGCTCAGCACCTTGGCGGCTAGTCAGTGCTCCAAAGCCGCCCACGCTGTAATTGACCGAATGACCGACGCGAACGAGGTGGTCCGACGCGGCGCCATTGAGGCCTTTGTGAGGGCGGAACCTGAAACTGGCATCGACCGGGTGGTAACGCTATTGGAGCCCCCGGGAATCTCGATACGCTATGACGCGATCGAGCTGCTAGGGAGGTTGCGAGACTCTCAGTCGCTTCTGTTGACCGTCCCAAGAGTCGCTAGCCTGGACGCAGATACAAGGCGCGCTGCTGTTGAGGTTTTGCGCAGACGACGTGACCTGGCCTCGCTGAGCGGACTAGCCATGATGCTGCAACACCCAAGCGCCTTCGTGCGCCGTGCCACGTGTGAGGCTCTAGGTGCGCTACGTAAAAATAGCATCGCGCTCGATTTACTCGTGCGGAGGCTTGTAGATCCAGTCCTAGACGTGCGTCTAGCTGCACTGCGAGAACTAGTTTGCACCGTTAGTGAGGTCGAAAGAATATTACTTTCGAAGCGTCTTGACGGCTTGGAGCCATGGATAGACCCACAAGATACTATTCCCCTGTCCCGGCTGGCCGACACCTGTCGCACGCTCGGGACAAGCGAGGAGACGGCGCGTGCTCATTATGCTAAACTGGCAGCACGATTTGGTATTAGGCTTGGTTGGGAGCCCACATAGGGCGGCAACAGGAAAGGGTCGGGAAGAGGTCGGTTCGTGAGAATGTCATATTCTTGGCGCGCTTGGGCCAGTGTTGGGTGGTGAGGAACTGGCGTATTCAATGCTGATTCGCAGTTCGACATGGCCGGTCATCAGCGGGAAATGTCTCTGTGCGAGATTATGAAATACGCCAAGGTGAATCCGGTCATGGCAATCGCCCCGAGGACGAGGAGGTTTTCCACGGGCAAGGGGTCGCCCATGACCAGTTCGAACGGGGTGAAATAGCGAAAGGGCGACAGCCACCCGATACACTCGATCGCCGGCCACAGCTTTTGCGCATAGTCCAGGAGCAAAGCCGCGAAGGCGATCGGGGACGTGGTCGGGCGCGCGATGCCGGGGCGGTAACCAGTAGTCAGTAATGAGGGGAAAAGCTGACACGCTGAAAGACTGAAATGCTGAAAGCTGAGACCTGAAGGCCAGGAACGATGACCGATTAATTATAAAGCCGCTTTTCGTTTGGTGCGGTGGGGGATGGCGTCTTCTTTGACGTGGAAGCCGATTTCGGGTTTTGGCGGCGCGGGTGGCGGTTCGAGGAG
>PMYF01000012.1 GCA_003171295.1 Acidobacteriota bacterium
GCCGGAAAGTGTTTACTGATCTATAACCAGCGTGCATTTTAGCGGCGGATTTAGCGGCCAAAAGTCTGGTCACGCTGTGGTAACGATAGAACATGAACTTTACCCATTTTCAGGGCTTTCCGGGGACCCCGCATAAGCCCTGTCTAGGAGCTTCACCGCGTCTGAAAGGAAGGCCGGGCTGAGGTGTTGATACCGCGCTGCCATTCGCAAATCTTTGTGACCCAGGATGAGCGCAACGGTATGAATGTCCGCGCCCTTCATTCGCATCCAACTGGCAGCGGTGTGCCGCAAATCGTGGAAGTGGAAGTCAGAGACGTTCACGGAACGGCAAGCCCGCAAGAATGCCAGAGACACGTTCTCCGGCGTCATTGGCTCACCGTCGAAAACAAGGTCTGTTGGCTTGGCTTTTCCCTGTGGCACGACTGCGAGAGCCTGTTGCGCCAGCGTATTCAGGTAGACAATCCGCCCATCACCGTTTTTCGTTTGGGGGAGCATGATCCGCCCGCCCTTGAAGTCAATGTCTAGCCAGCGCAGCCCCAGGACTTCACCGCGCCGCATCCCTGTTGCAACGGCAAGGCACGCAATCGGGCGAAGCCATTCCGGGCAGGCTTCCAATACGGCCCGCAACTCCGTTGGCTGTAGATAGCGCGCACGGCCAGCCGGAACGCTCGGGGGCTTGACGCCGTGCGCGGGGTTGGCCGGAATCAATTCCCATTCGACGGCAAGAGCCAGCATGTGTTTCAGGACGTTCAACTCTTTCACGATGGAACCCGGCGAGACTTCGCCGCTGCGTTGCGTGACGTATTTCTGCACATCGGCGCGGCGGACCTCTGAGAGTTTCACTGTTCCGAAGAATGGCCGGAGATGCGCTTCCACAATGCCGTTTTCGCGCGTGTAGGCTCGCGGTGTCAGTCTGGCCTTCTGGTGTTTCAGGAATCGCGCAGAGACGGCGGCAAACGTCTCCGCAGAGGGCGGAGCATAGCCTAGCGTCACAGTCTTTTCTACGCGGGCTTTCTCGGCCGAGAGCATCGTCCGTGCCTGCTGGAGAGTGTGAGCGTGCAACTTTCGCTGTCTGCGCTTTCCGCTGGCATCTACCCAGGATGCCCACCAGCCGGGCCTATCCTTCCGCTGATAGATCCCGTCACGATCTTTAGTCTTTCCGCGTGGCATGTTCCCTCCGTTCTACTTCCGCCTCGATCTCTGGTTGGTGGTGCGTCACCCAATTGATCTTGATGCTCTTGCCCCTGGGCAACTTTACCGTAACTTGCTTTGCAACCCATTCCGATTGCGTACCATACCGGCGCGACGGCGCCCACTTCGCCCAGGCATCGGCTGCCCAGCCGATCATTTCCCGGGTTCGCCGGTTGCGGCTATCGACAGTCCGCCGCGCGCCGCCCTTGTCTGTGCATTTCTCGCAGAATGACCCGTGATAGATGGGCGTCTCTTTCCTGGGCGTTCTCTCCCGAACGAAATACTTCCCGCATCCATCGCACCGGTAGAGCCGCTCCGGAGAAGTCGAATCCAGCAATCTTGCGAACTCAAAAATCGCAAACTCGCCGGCCATGTGAAGAGAGTCTTGCGACGCCGCGGACTGGGGCTTCGGGCCTACTTGAAGAGTCCAACTGCCATTCAGCTCGACTATCACCCGCGGGGAATTGCGATCCCAAAACTTCACCAGAGTCTCAAAGAGCGCCTTTGGATAGAGCGGTGAACGCCAGGTGATGCTTCGCTGTGCCGGTGTATCGCCAGCTACGGTTTGATTCGTCTTTCCCGAGTCAATCCACTGATCCACCAAACCGCGCAGAGTGCTTTTGAACTCCGCAATTGCTGAATCGCGCTCCTCCACTTGCAGCAGTCGAAGGCCGCACCAGAACTCTTTCAGCTTCTCATTCAAGAGGTCGGCAACCCTGGCGGGAACCATCTTTTCGTTGACGCTCGGACTGCCAATCCATCTGGTCTTCATCCCGCACTCCGACGCACAAAAATATGATGCGCCTAATCTGTGCAAATTGCAACATTTTTTCTTGTCTGTGCGTGATAGTGTCCCTGGAGCCGTATAACGGCCTCCAAACAAAGGAGATCGCAATGGCACAACGTAAGATGAGCATGGATTTGTTGGGTGTAGCTGAGGCTGAGGCGTCTACTGGCGTCTCGCGTTGGACGTGGAGGCGCTGGGCGTACGACGGCAAGGTATCGAGCGTCAAGTTGGGCCGGAGGCTGCTTATTCCAGCGGCTGAGATTAAGAAGCTCGTAACCGACAACACGTGGCCCCGGCTGGCTAGGGGGAAGTAACCATGACCGCCGCCGAGTTGGTTGCATTGTTGGGTGCGCGCCGTACCGGCAAGGGGTGGGTTGCGCGATGCCCCGCCCACGGCGATAGATCGTCAAGCCTCAGCACCGCTGAGGGACAGGATGGCCGTATCCTGCTTCACTGTCATGCCGGCTGCTCGATGCCAGCGACGTCAGCACGAACGCGCAAGGAGCCTGCATGACAGTCAAACGCCGGCGGCCCGCCCCAGGACGAGATCCCGCGAAGGAGCCAGAAAAATGAAAATCGCCTACCAAACCATCCATTTTCGCCAGGAATCTTTAGACCTGATCGATATCTGCAACCGGATTATCGATGAATACACACAGGCAGGTTTTGTCTTGACGCGGAGGCAGTTGTATTACCAGCTCGTCGCCCGCGGCATTATCCCGAACGCGGATAAACAGTATGACCGCCTTATTTCGATCGTCAACAACGGGCGGTTGGCTGGCTTGATAGATTGGGAAGCCATCGAAGATCGCACCCGCAATGTGCGTTCCATCGCTCACTTTGATGGGCCAAAAGATGGTCTTGACTCCCTCGCCTATCAGTACGCCATCGACAAATGGGCCGATCAGCCTGTGCGTCCTGAAGTTTGGATCGAGAAGGACGCGCTGGTTGGAGTCGTTGAGCAAGTGTGCAAAGAACTGGATGTCGCCTGTTTTTCCTGCCGGGGATACTGCTCACAGTCGGAGATGTGGGGCGCTTCACAGAGATTCCTCAGCCGCGCGCTTAAGAGCCAAAAAACCCACGTTATCCACCTAGGCGACCATGATCCCTCTGGCATCGACATGAGTAGAGACATTGAAGAGCGCATCCGCATGTTCCTTCAGCGTTACGCTATGATGTTTTCGATTTATGAATGCTTTCCTCTACACCACTTTGGATTTACCCGGATCGCGCTGAATCGTGACCAGATCGATCTTTACCAGCCACCAGCGAACCCGGCAAAACCGAAAGATGTCAGGTTTGAAGCGTACAAAGCGGTATACGGCGACAGTAGCTGGGAAGTGGATGCGCTGCCGCCCCAGGTACTTGTGGCTCTCATCCGTAACAAGGTGGTCGAAATCCGGAATGAGAATCTCTATCTTGACCGCGTTACGCAAGAGGCAAGCGAGAAACGCCAGCTTGAATTGATCCGCGACAACTGGAAAGATATTGCTGCATCCCTTAATGAATAACGCGCGCGGCGCAGAAAAGTGTCGCAGCTTTCTAGCAGGACCCGTGACGTTCGAGCATCAGGCAGGAACAATCATCTCTCTCTTCATCGAAGATGTGTGTGTACGGCTTCGCGGAAGACTGCGGGCCGGGCGGCACTGCCGGCGCTTTGCGCTTGAAGATGAAATGCGGAGAATTCAAGCCCCACAATCGCCCCAGGACGCGCCGCCGAACATCGGGTGATGGAAATCCTATGGCGGAAATGCCAACGGCTCAAAGGCAACACCGGCCCGCACCGGGAATCCCTTAATGGGGCGCGGCGTCACAGGGGTGATTGAAACTTACCCGGTGTTAACGATGATTGCGCTCCGTTGGACCCTTCCCGAACCTGACGGCCGCCTTACAGGGCGACTGCCAAAATATAACCCGAAAGTGAGGTCGAAATTCTTGCTTGAAGACTGGCAGCACGTCTGTCGAGCCACGTCGAAAGAATTCTCCGATCGCGGGTAGTTCGGGATTGCTCAGTACGTTGAGGAACTCCGCCGAAAGGTCAATCCGCACAAATGCGACCGGTATGGTCTGGATGCCTGCATCTGCCTGCTCGTTGCCCTTCATCTTGCCGAGCGGAAGGAATGTCTGATGGTGGGCAACATAGAGACCGGGGACATCGTCGTGCCGCACAAAGATGAACTGAGCAAGGAACTGGAGGGCCGGTGCAAGGAGACCGGACGGAAGCCGGGGGACTGGGTACGAAGGATTCGGTGGTGATCAGCGGGTGCGGCTGTTCTGGAGCCTTGTTCGGTGCCCAAGTTGGTGGGCCTTTTCTTCAGGATCTTGGGAGGCTGGCAAATTCGACCCTTACATCGCTCCGGCGGTCGGGGACCGACCATCACTCACCGCCAGAAGGGCAACATCTCCGATGTCGAGTTCACCGACATCGAGGTGGTCGCGGAGCATCATGCCGCCCGCTGGTGAGGTTGGGGCGAAGCCGTCTCGATCACGGTCTGGCCGCGTACCGCGGACGGAGTTGCCGGGAAGCTGAGCGACATCCGGATACGCAATCTTAAAGCACGCGCCGAAAACAGCGTGCGCATCGAAGGAACGAAAGACAATCCGGTCGTAAATGTTGTTCTTGAGAACCTCGACGTCATGATCGACCGTTGGACGACATTTCCGGGAGGCAAGTTCGACAACCGGCCGACGGCGCCGGAGGTTCCGGGGCTTGTGGACCATGACACGCCCGTTTACTCCATTCGCAACGCGAAGGACGTGCGGCTTATCGACTGCAAAGCATCCTGGGGAAGCAACCGGCAGCCTTGCTTCACCTATGCGCTAGAAGCGGAAAACGTGGCCGGTCTCAACCTCGTGCGGTTCGAGGGGCAGGCTGCTTATCCCGGCAGATATCCGGCAATCAAGAGATAATGAAGGCCACAACGCGCGGCCCCGCACAACTCTTGGCCCTGTTGGCTGCTAT
Source organism: Acidobacteriota bacterium (assembly GCA_003171295.1). Classification (GTDB taxonomy): domain Bacteria; phylum Acidobacteriota; class Terriglobia; order UBA7540; family UBA7540; genus Bog-366. Next base: position 4,941 of record PMYF01000012.1, read on the forward strand.
TCTAACCGTAAAAAGTAAAACTCTCACCGAATCTTCACTTGCGGGACAGCTCTATTGTCTTGAAGATAGATCATCATGCTTAGACGTTTTCTTCAGGCTAGCCAATTCGCAGACATCAATCTTTTTCCGGGTTCCATGCCTGCGGCTTTGGTCCAGCCAGTCGAGAACTTAGGAAATACGCTGCGATCATAGGGACTCAACTCAAGTTTTCTTTTGACTTAGTGCACTGGAGCGCGCGGCCTCGAATACGCCGGTGAGTTTTGCCAGTTCAAAAAAGGATACAACGCTGGAATCGGGCAAGCCAGGAGGTCCAGCAAAATGGTGCTGCTTGGAGCATTCATGAAATATCCGCAGACGACGAAGTCGATGGCCGTCTATTTTCGACGGCCGGTTACAGCGCTCTTGCTGGCGGGGCTTTTACCTCTTGCCATGGCTGGCCAGATGGTCTCTCCCGAGATCGACAAGCAGCCAGGCCCATTCTCCTATTTCAGCAAGCCGACAGACGAGCTTGGCGTCTATCAGGCGCCTTCAGGGACAGAAGTTACGCCGGAGGGATACCTGTACACCGGGTATGGCGAATTGATGTTTTTTGTGGGGCCGGAACAGACGCCCGTTTCGGCGCGAGTAAGGACGCTGGAAGACGGATATCTGCCGGTGCTCTCCTACACGGTCACGCACTTGGGAATCGAATATCGCTTCACGATCTTTTCCGCCTCTCTCGGCGTGGTGCAATCGGGGGGTCCAGTGGTTAATTTTGTGCGGGTAACTGTTAAGAATCCGAGCAATTTGCCGAGGACGGCATTCCTAACAACCGCGATGCGCTACCAAGCCGAGCAAACAACTGAGGTGCCGACCGGCGACAACCGGTTTCGCCGACCGATTGAGGAAACCGGGATTGTACAGGTCCATCAACCGGGCGAGGCATTCAGCAAGGAATGGACTTATAGTTGCGAGGGCGATGCATTCCTGCGCGATGGCCGCGCTCTGTACGTGTTTCCCAGGCAGCCTGCGCCGCGGCTCTCGCTCACACTGCGCAGTCATTACAACCGCATGCGTCCGTTAGTGGCGACAAAACTGAAGGTCGAGCCCACGACGCCGGCCAGCGTGGCGGCTTACACGGTGACGCTGGCTCCGGGCGCGAGCCGGGCACTAGATTTTTTTATGCCGCTTGAGCCAATTCAGACTGGAACGCCGGAGTTCGCCAAACTCGATGCTGCGCGCTTCGACGACGCGCACCGGGAAGTGGTAGCGTTCTGGCGTGAGCTGCTCGGCCGCGGGATGCAGATTGAGTTACCCGAGACAAAGGTCACGGACACCTTTCGCGCAAGTCTGATCTACGACCTGCTAGCTCTGAATGTCGTCGATGGACAGTTTGTGCAAACCGTGAATCAGTTCCAATACCATCGCTTCTACCTTCGGGACTCGGCGGATATTGTGCGCATGTACGACGCCACCGGCTACAGCGACATCGCCGCGCAGGTGCTCAGCCTGTTTCCTTCCCGCCAGGAGGCAGATGGAAACTTTCTTTCGCAGCCCGGCGAGTACGATGGCTGGGGCGAGGCGCTGTGGGCTTTTGGCGAGCACTATCGGCGAACACACGATCTCCATTTCGCCGAAAGTGTATATCCGCTGGTGGTGCGCGCCGTGGATTGGTTGGTGCAGGCGCGTGCCGCCGACCCGCTGCATATCATGCCGATGAGCGACGTGAAAGATAATGAGTACGTAGCTGCGCATCTGACTGGATACAATTTTCTCGCGCTCGATGGGCTGAAGTCGGCCATCGAACTGGCCCAGGCAACTGGTCACACAGACGAGGCACGGCGCTTTCAGCAGGAGTATGACGACTACAGGACCTGTTTCTTCAAGTTGCTCGATCAAGCAACTCGCGGCACGGACGGGTATATCCCTCCATCGCTGGACGGAGGCGCTGGGAAGGGAACGGATTGGGGCAACCTGCTTGCGGTGACGCCCGAGCCGGTACTCGATGCACATGACCCGCGCGTGACGGAAACACTGCGGCGGGTGCAGGCACAATACCAGGAAGGCCTCGCCACCTACACAGAACCGGACGACGGCCAGTTCCTGCACCACTACCTGACCATCAAGAACACATTGACGGAACTGGTGCGCGGCGATCAGGAACAGGTAATCCGTGAGTTCTACGCGGAGCTGCTGCATACCAGTTCGACCCATGCCGGATTCGAGTATTCGATTCGTCCCTGGGGCTCCCGCGATTTCGGAGGAAATCTAGCGCCACACGGCTGGTTCGCCGCCGATTATCGCAACCTGTTGCGCAATATGATGGTGCGAGAAGAGGGCGATACGCTCCATTTACTCTCGGCCGTCTCGCCGGAGTGGATCGCCAAGGGCAAGACCATACGCGTCGAGCGTGCGCCGAGCTACTTCGGGTTGATCGGCTTTGCGCTCGATATGCCGGATGACGGCTCTGCAGTGCTACATCTGAATGCTTCGTTTCAGCGGCCTCCGCGCAAACTGGTTCTGCATCTACCATGGTTTATGGACGCAACCGCCGTGACCGCTGACGGCGTTGCGGTGCAGATGAGCGATAACAGCGTCGAACTGCCCGTTAGCGCCAAAGAGGTGAGAATCGACTGGCATCGCAAACCTAACGCGGCAACGATAAGCTATGCTAAGACCGTGGAAAGCTACAAGGCGGAGTATCGCAAACGATACGACCACTTGATGGCCACAGGCGAGATGTCGCCCGCAACCGATACGTGGAGCGTTCCCGAACACTGAGTTGCGGAGTTATAGCTTGATGAATATCTTGCGGCGGTATAGCGCAAACACGGGAAGGAAACACACGAGAACAAATAGCATGGAATAGAGCATGGAAACGAAGGGAGGCGGACCCAGCCAGCGCGGCAGCAGGCTGAATAGGAGTTGCTGTAGATTTTCTCCGCCCGGCAGATAGATGGCGGCGAGGACCGGCGCGAGAACTTCCGAGAGCACATAGGTTGTAAGCGCGTTGGTGCCAAACACCAGCCAGGGCATAAGGCCGCGGCGCAGCCGGTATTGCCCGTCGATGAGCCAGTAGAGCAACGCGAACAGAGCAATCGAGATACCTGCGGTGAACAGGACAAACGAGCTGGTCCACAAGCGTTTATTGAGCGGAAAGCTCTGCGCCCAAAGCTGTCCGCAGGCCAGCAGGACAAGACCGCCAACAAACAAAAGCGCGGCCTTCCGCCATGCCGGACGAGCTGTCTGGAGCCATGCAGCGGCAAGCGCGCCGAGGAGAGTCGTGGCCAAAGCGGGCAGCGTGCTCAACAGTCCTTCAGGATCATAGAAGCCGTGGCGATACAAATGTGCCGACGGCACCAGCAACCGGTCGAGCCATGCGGTCAGATTTCCGTAGCTGTCGAGAATGCCGACGGTCACTCCCGGCAGGCCGATACCCGGCACCGGTACATGCAGCAGCAACCACCAGTAGCATGCCAACGCCGCCACGCATGTTACCGCACTGGCCGCAAGCCTGCCAGCGAGGAAGACGACGCTTGCCAGCGCATAGCAAAGTGCAATGCGCTGCATCACGCCGTAGTAGCGCAGGTCGCTGAGGTGGAAGTACGGCAGTGCGTTCAGTATGAGCCCGATCGCAAAGATCAGCAGAGAGCGCTTGCCCACTTGGAGCAGGATAGTGCGTCGAGGAACGCCTCGATCCAGGCGCGCGCCGAACGACAACGTAATCGATGCCCCGACAATGAACAGGAAGAGGGGGAAGACGACGTCGGTCAACGTGCAACGATTCCACACAGAATGCCGGAGTTGTGCGTAGGAGACTGCGCCATCGCCGGCGTTGTTGACGAGTATCATGAGAGCGACCGTCATGCCGCGCAACACGTCGAGCGAATGCAGCCGCCAACTACCCTGTGGAGACGGATTCAATGCATGATCGGAATGCCGATTCGGTGTTGGCTCCATGGACACAATCCACTCCTGCTCGATATTTTCGCGTTAGGCAAATGCGGATGGATGCTAGAGCATGACATGCTATTAGAATAGTAACAGTTTCAGCAAGAGTTTTGTGCAAGATTTACCGGTGCGAGGAACTATGAGTCGATTTCGATTTAATTCTCCAATGGGTTGTCTCGATAGGAGCAAATGGGAGCGGGTGCGATTCAATCGAAACTTACCGTTAATGCTGATTGCGGCATTGGCAATCGCGCAAATCTGTCACGCAATAAGTCCTCCACAAGCCGGCGATAGCTCGCTGCAATCCGCGGATACAGCCGTTCGCTTCACTTGGGCGCGTCATGCGTTTGCACTCGTCGCACACGGGCACGCCGCTCCTATTCTGGTGGAAGCCGGCAGCCCTGCGACAGTGCGAACGGTTGCCGGCGTCTTTGCCGAGGACGTTGAACGGGTAAGCGGGACGCGTCCAACGATAATTGATTCGCCGATTGCCGGGATGCGGGACGAGCCGGTGATTGTGGGTGTCGTCGGCCACTCGGCGATATTGGACCGCCTAAAGCGCACGGGCAAGCTGGATACGCGCGCCATCGAGGGCAAGTGGGAGAGCGCATTGACAATCGTGGTCGAGCACCCGTTGCCAGGCGTTCGACGGGCGCTGGTCATCGCAGGCAGCGACCGCCGCGGCATGGCGTTTGCTCTGTTCACTTTGTCGCGCCAGATGGGCGTGTCGCCGTGGTACTGGTGGGCGGATGTGCCGGTGGCACAGCACGATGCGGTCTATGTGGATGCGGTGCTCCATGTGCAGCATGAGCCCTCGGTCCAATACCGTGGAATTTTTTTGAACGATGAAGACTGGGGATTGCGGCCGTGGTCGGCAAAGAAAATGGACCCGCAGCTAGGAAACATTGGGCCACACACGTATGAGCGTATCTTCGAGTTGTTATTACGGCTGCGCGCCAATTCACTG